>JAHJNP010000014.1 GCA_018820745.1 Gammaproteobacteria bacterium | reverse complement strand
GCGATTTCGTCGTTGGTCTTGCCGTCGCGCACCCAGGTGAGTACTTCGACTTCGCGCGCAGTGATGAGTCCGGCGGGGCGCTTGCTGTCGACGCTGGCGCGCGATTCGTTGGCCAGCACGCGCGCCAGGGTGGCCAACAAATGCGGCAGCAGGATGTCGAGGTAAAGCGCCAGGCGGCCATCGAACGGCGCCCGCACGCGCGAGAAGCTGGCGTAGCCCTTGATCTGGCCGTTGATCCAGTTCATGCCATGGAAGGCGACGTTCTTCAGTTCCAGATCGCCGAGGCGGGCATTCCAGCCGCCCGGCTCCTCGGGCAGTGCGGCGATCAAACACGGCGCACCGGCTATCTGCCATTCCTGCGCCAGATGGCTGACCAGGCCATCGCCCGGATGAATGACCCGATGGTAATGGTCGTCCTTGAAATAGCGGCAGGCGGTGAAACGCTCGTGCAGCAGATAGCCGCTTTCGTCCGCCACCCCGCACAGCAGGATTTCATGCGGGATGAGCGACTGCAGCGGGCCATGCACCCAGCTGAAAAAATGATGGCGCAGCGTCACCCGGCGCGAGGCGAGCAGGATGCGCGCCAGATGGCCGCATTCTTCTTCGTTCAGTTCGTTATCGTTATGCATCGAGCCCCCCGTTGGGCAGCGAGCATAGGGGTGCGCAATGACAGCGCCATGACAGGGGGGCAGATGCAAGATTCAAGTTGCAAGGGGTTCCTTGTCAGGCGGGGGCCGACCTTCCTGGCTTGTCCCTTGTCCCTTGTCCCTTGTCCCTTGTCCCTTGTCCCTTGTCCCATGAATCTTGAATCTTGAATCTTGCCTCTTGACACTTGAAGCCCGCAAAGCGGGCGCTCTGCATTCACGGCATTCACGCGCGCGTAACGATGAGGGCCTATCGTTCGAAGTCTCCCTCCTCCCGCCCCTCTTTTATATATGAGCCAAGAAGAAATGCGTCTGCACCTGGAACACATCCTGGAAAAGGCGCGGCTGATGACGCTGCTGCAGCCGGTTATCGACCTGATCGAAGGGCGGGTGATGGGATACGAGGCCCTGTCGCGCGGGCCGTCGAACAGCCCGCTGCACGCCCCGCAGGCGCTGTTCCGCGTGGCCGAACAACATGGCCTGCTGACGGCGCTGGACTGGGCCTGCGTGCGTGTGGCGCTCAAGACTTTTGCGCGGCTGAATCTGCCGGGACGGCTGTTTGTGAACCTGTCGCCGGGCAGCCTGCTGGACGCGAGCTTTGCGCCGGCGGCGTTGCTGGCCGAGCTGGATAATGTCGGGATGACCGGCAGCCAGGTCGTGATCGAGATCACTGAAAATGCGACCTCGCTCGACTACGGGGATCTGCGGCAAGCAGTGTCCCGGCTGCGTGCGGCCGGAATCGAAGTGGCCATCGACGACCTCGGCGAGGGGTTTTCCAGCCTGCGCCTCTGGTCGGAAATCAAGCCGGCCTTCGTCAAGATCGACAAGCATTTCACTGCCGATATCCACCTGGACCCCCACAAGATCCAGTTCGTGCGCTCGATCAGGCAGCTGGCAGAAGGCGCGCATTCCTGCGTGATTGCCGAAGGCGTGGAAAGCCCGTCCGAGCTGGCGGTGCTGAAAGACCTCGGCATCCGCTATGCGCAGGGCTATCTGATCGGCCGCCCCTCGCCGGTGCCGGTCCGCTTGCCATCCCGCGAGGTGCAGGCGTGCCTGCAAGCCGGCACGGTCAGTGTGTTTCCTCTGCCGCAGGCACGCGACAGTCTGCACGTGTCGGCTGGCAAGCTGGTGGCATCCGCGCCGGCCGTCTCCCCGCTGACCGCCAGCCAGAAAGTGCTCGAACTGATGATGCAGCATCCCGACCTGCATGCGGTGGCGGTGGTGGACAATGGCATTCCGGTCGGCATCATTCATCGCCCCGCCCTGCTCGATCGCTTTATCAGCCTGTATGCCCGCGAGCTCCATGG
This sequence comes from Gammaproteobacteria bacterium, assembly GCA_018820745.1. Taxonomy (GTDB): domain Bacteria; phylum Pseudomonadota; class Gammaproteobacteria; order Burkholderiales; family Thiobacillaceae; genus Thiobacillus. Next base: position 744 of record JAHJNP010000014.1, on the reverse strand, counting down.
CCGCAAGCCCTGCCGCGACCTGATGGACGCCGACCCGCTGATCGTCGACAAGGCCACGCGCATGACCGAGCTGTCGGAACTGGTGGTGAACAAAGGCAAGGCGACCTTCACCCAGGGCTTCGTCATCACCTCCGAGGGGCGCTACCTGGGGTTGGGGTCGGGCTTTGATCTGATGCGCGAAGTGACCGAAATGCAGATCGTGGCAGCGCGCTATGCCAACCCGCTAACCGGCCTGCCCGGCAATGTGCCGATCCAGGAACACATGGAGCGCCTGCTGACCAACGAACAGACCTTCGTCACCGCGTATTTCGATCTCGATCATTTCAAGCCCTACAACGATGTCTATGGCTTCCGCCGGGGCGATATCATCATCCAGTTGCTGGCGCGCATCCTGCGCGAAAGCTGCAACACCGAACTGGATTTTATCGGCCACATCGGCGGCGACGATTTCGTGGTGCTGTTTCAAAGCCTCGACTGGGAAATACGCTGCCACGGCATGCTGGCGCGCTTCGATCGTGAATGCCTGGCCCTGTTCAACCCGGAGCATGTGGAGGCAGGCGGCTACTACAGCGAAGACCGGCGCGGCGCGATGGCCTTTCATGCCCTGGTGGCGCTTTCCATCGGTGCCGTGCTGGTCGACCCCAGCCATTTCCACCAATACCAGGAAGTTGCGCGCGCCGCCTCCGAAGCCAAGCGCATGGCCAAACACATCGAAGGCAGCAGCCTGTTCATCGACCAGCGCAG
>JAHJNP010000114.1 GCA_018820745.1 Gammaproteobacteria bacterium | reverse complement strand
GTTTGTCGCCACAGCGATGCAGCATGCGGCCAGGGCAAGGCAGGGATTGACAGCTACGCCAGAAACCCATACAAATGAGAAACATTCTCATGTGAGAGATCGCTAATGGTGCCCCCGTCCGCGCATAGCTTCCCCCTCCACGGCCCTGGCTTGCGCGGCGCCAAGCGACCACGCGTGGCGATCGTCGGCCGCGCCGGCAGCGGCAAGCACAGCATCTTCCGCGCCGCCGCCGCCACCGCTACCCGCCACGAACGCCTGGCTGGGATCGGCCCCGCGTACGAGGAATGCCTGGTCGAGGTGGGCATCGATCAGATTTCCCTGGTCGCGCTGCCCGCCGTCGACGGCCTGCACCAGTTGGACGCCGAGGCGTGCGTGACCCTGAAGTACCTGCTGTGGGGCGACCGCTGGCCGCCCATCGCCCGCCATGAGGCGCATCAGCCGGCGAGCGCGTTTGCCGCCCCCGATGTGCTGCTGGTGGTGATCGACGCCACGGCGCTGGAGCGCGACCTCGAACTCGCGCTGGAACTGATGCAGCTGGGCCGGCCGATGGTGTTTGCGCTCAACCGCATGGACGAGGCGCGCGCCAAGCGGCGCTTCATCAATGTGCGCGCCCTGTCGGCCCGGCTGGGCGCGCCGGTGGTGCCGACCGTGGCGCACATGGGCATCGGCCTGGCCGACCTGTATACCACCGTGGTGCATGTCGCGCGCGAGGCAAGGTTTTTACAGCCGCACCCATCGGCGCCTTCGTCCAGCGCGCACATCGAGGCGCAACTGCGGGCCATTGCCGACATCGCCCGGCAGCCGGAGGTGGCGGCGGCGTTCGCGGTGCCCGAAGCCTTGCTGACGCTGCAGCTGGCGGAGAACGACGGCTACTTCGCGCAGGAATTGCAGGCGCATTTCCCGGACCGGTACGCGGCGCTGCTCGCCGCGCGTGCCGCCGCCGACGCGGCCCTGCCGCGCCCGCTGGCGGAGGAAATCCATGCCGACCGCCATCACCGCGCCGCCCTCCTGGCCGAAGCGGTGAGCCGCCCCGGCGAGGCGGGCGCGCCGCCGCGCTGGCAACTCTGGGCGGACGACCTCTTCCTGCATCCGCGCTGGGGCTTCGCCGGCTCGCTGGCGATCTTCGCGCTGGTGCTGGTCGTCGTGTTCGAGGTGAGCGCCTTCCTCGACGCGCTCACCGTCGCGCGCCTGATCGAGTGGTCCGCGCCGTGGCAGCCGACCGACCTTGCGGGGGTGGTCGCCCGCGCCGTGCTGGACGGCTTCATCGGTCTGGCGGGCATCGTCATCCCCTACATGATCCCGCTGGTGCTGCTGCTGGTGTGGCTGGAAGAGTCGGGAATCATGCACCGCGTGGCCTTCGTGGTCGACCGCGGCTTCCACCGGCTGGGGCTGCACGGCGGCGTCGCCCTGCCGTTTCTGATGGGGCTCGGCTGCAACGTGCCGGCACTGGCCGCCACCGCCGCCGTTAGCCAGGGCCGCGACCGCACGGTGGCCTCGCTGCTGATCACCTTCCTGCCCTGTTCGGCGCGCTCGGCCATCATCCTTGCAGTGGGCGGAAAATACCTCGGCGGCTTCGGCGTGTTCGCGCTCTTCATGCTGGTCCCCGTCGTCGTCAGTCTGGTCGGCAAGCTCCTGAAGCGCCGCTACCCCGAGACCACGCCCGGCATGATCCAGGAGATTCCGGCCTACGCCGTGCCGACCCTGCGCGCCCTGCTGGCCAACACCTGGGAGCGCAGCCGCGACATCGTCACCATCGTGCTGCCGCTGCTGGTGGCGGGCAGCGTGGTGCTGGCGGTGTTGGGCCATGTCGGCATGGATGCCTGGATCAATCTCGCGCTCGCGCCGGTGACAGGATGGTGGCTGGGGCTGCCGGTCGCGCTCGGCGTGCCGATCCTGTTCGGCGTGTTGCGCAAGGAACTGTCCCTGCTCATGGTGTTCAGCGCGCTCGGCACGCAGGAACTGGGCAGCGTGCTCGACACCACGCAGATTGCCACCTTCCTGGTGTTCCTGACCTTCTACGTGCCCTGCGTATCCACCTTCGCCATGATGCTGAGGCTGCTCGGCCGGCGCGACGCGCTCTATTCGGTCACGCTGTCCATCGGCGTGGCGCTCGTCGTGGCGGCTGCGGTGCGCTGGCCGCTGGAAATGGCGGGATGGGCGTATTGAGGAACGACACTTATCCACTTGTCTGCATGAATGAAGTGTGAGGGTCCGGATTCGGAAGGAGACGGCGTTGCGGATTTCCGCTGGCCAGGTGCGATGTTTCATTCCCGCACCCTTCCGGGCCACGTTCTGCCGGTGCTATACCTTCAGAAACACTAAGGAGAAGCCCATGCCCTTTCCAGCCGGGGAGGATTGCCGGTCGGGTTGCGGCGGCGAGCCCATTCTCCCTGTCCTGCATGTCGGTCCGGCGAGGATGGCGGTGAAAACGCCTGTGGACAGATGGGCCGGGCGGGCCCCCCATTATTCCAAGCGCCTGGGCGAGGACGCGATCCGCATCGTTCGCCATGACCTGCCTTGCGGCCTCTGGTCGCTCGCCTTCTACGACAGCGGTCCGGGGTCGGTTCAGTGAGTATCAGGGTCTGTGCCATCCTGATGCTGCTGGCGTGGCTGGCTGGCTGCGCCACCCCTTTGGTGCAGCAGCGCGGGGCGCATCCGACGGTTCCGCGCCTTGAGGCCGGCCGCGTAGTCGCCGCCGACGGCGCAGCGCTGCCGTTGAGCAGCTGGCGGCCGCAAGGCCCCCCGCGCGCAGTCGTCCTTGCCCTGCATGGCTTCAACGATTACCGGCAGGCCTTCGCCGAGGTGGGGCCTTTCCTCGCCGCCCGGGGCATCGCCACCTATGCCTACGACCAGCGCGGCTTCGGCGCCAGCGCCCAGCGCGGCATCTGGCCCGGCTCGGCGCTGCTCGCGGACGATGCCAGGATGGTGGCGGCGCTGCTGCGCCAGGCACATCCCGGCCAGCCGCTCTACCTGCTGGGGGAGAGCATGGGGGGCGCGGTGGCCATGAGCGTCCTCGCCGCAACGCCCGCGGCGGCCGACGGGGCAGCGCTGGTGGCCGCCGCGGTGTGGGGCCGGGCGGCCATGAATCCGCTGCAGCACGCCGCGCTGTGGCTGCTGGCGCACAGCGTGCCGGGAATGCGGCTCTCCGGCCGTGGGCTGGGCATTACGGCCTCCGACAATGAAGCGATGCTGCACGCGCTGGGCGAGGACCCCTTGATAATCAAGGAAGCCCGGGCGGATGCCCTGTGGGGCCTGACCAAGCTGATGGACCGGGCGCTCGTCGCCGCGCCCGGGCTGACGGTGCCCACCCTGGTCCTTTATGGCGAGCGCGACGAAATCATCCCGCGCCGCCCCACCTGCCGGATGCTCGCCGCCCTGCCTGCCTCGGCCCGGGTCGCCGTTTACCCCAACGGCTACCACATGCTCACCCGCGACCTCTGTGCCAGGAGGGTGCTGGAGGACCTGGCCGCCTGGCTGGCCGACCCGGCGGCGCCCCTGCCTTCCGGGCTCGAAGGGGAGGGGTGGCAAGCGCTTTGCGCTGGGGGTAAACCGTAAGCCGGTTCCCAAGAGGTCTCTTGCTGGCCGAACCTGGGCGTCACCCTTGCCCGGGCCTTCTTCATGGCATTCCTGCCGCTTGCACAAGCCGCGCCGGCGCAGCCTACAAACCCGCCATGGCCTTGATGTGCGCCGCCGCGCTGCGTCCCAGGGAACTGAGGTCGTAGCCGCCTTCGAGCAGCGAGACGATGCGGCCTTCGGCGTGGCGTGCGGCCACATCCATGACCTGTTCGGTGATCCACACGTAATCCGCTTCGACCAGGCCGAACTGCGCCATGTCGTCTTCGCGATGGCCGTCGAAGCCGGCGGAGAAAAACAGCATCTGCGGGCGGTGCGCTTCCAGGCGCGGCATGATCTGCGCGCTGAAGGCTTCGCGGTAGCTGTTGCCGGTGGTGCCGGCGGGCAGCGGCACGTTGACGATGTGCTCGCTGGCGGTGTCCGCACCGCAGTGGGGGTAGAAGGGATGCTGGAAGGTGGAGCAGAGCAACACGCGCGGCTCGTCCGTGAAGATGGCCTCGGTTCCATTGCCGTGGTGGACGTCGAAATCGACGATCGCGACCCGCGCGAGGCCGTGCGCTTCCAGCGCATGCGCGGCGGCGACGGCGACATTGTTGAAGAAGCAGAAGCCCATGGCCTGGTTGCGGGTGGCGTGATGGCCGGGTGGGCGGCAGGCGACGAAGGCGTTGGCCACTTCGCCGCGCATCACCCGGTCCACCGCCATGACCGCGCCGCCCGCGGCATGGAAGGCGGCGTCGAGCGTATGCGGGTTCATGCTGGTGTCGGGGTCGAGCGCGCGGAAGCCTGTGCTGGGCGAGGACGCTTCGACGAAGTCGATGTAGGCGGCGTCGTGCACCCGCAGCAGCTGGCTGCGCTGCACCGGCGGGGCTTCGAGATGCGTCAGGAAGTCGAACAGGTGGGCGGCGTGCAGCCGGTCGTCGATGGCGCGCAGTCGCTCGGGGCTCTCCGGATGCCAGCCTCCCATGGTGTGCAGGAGAAAGCTGGGGTGGGTGATGTAGGCGGTAGGCATGGCGCGGGGAAGTCAGGGGAATAAACAAACTATACGCCCGGCGTGATGGCGCGGTAACGGGGGATGGCCTAGCATAGGCCGCTCACGACCCCATCGATTCAGCGCACGCCCGCCCAAAGCAAACCATGCCCCAACACTATCTGCACCCCCTGTTCAACGCCCGCTCGGTGGCGGTCTTCGGCGCCAGCGAACGCGAGGATTCGGTCGCCGGCATCCTGTTCCGCAACCTGCGCCACGCCGGCTACAAAGGGGAGGTCTACCCGGTCAATCCCAAGCACGAGACGGTGTTCGGCGTGCGCTGCTATGCGTCGGCCAGCGAGCTGCCGGTCGTGCCGGAGCTGGCGCTGATCGCCACGCCGGCGCCGACGGTGGCGCAGATCATGGAGGCATGCGGACAGCGGGGCATCCGCCACGCCATCGTGCTGTCGGCGGGCTTCAGCGAGACGGGCGCGCAGGGCACGGCGCTGGAAGACGGCGTCAAGGCGGCGGCCAAAAAGCACGGCATCCGCTTCATCGGC
>JAHJNP010000113.1 GCA_018820745.1 Gammaproteobacteria bacterium | reverse complement strand
GCTTTCGCGTGGTCGGTTCGGACCCGCTCGAGCTGCGCCGCATCGGCCATCAGGTGCGCGAAGTCATGGCCGCCGATCCCAACGTCCGCGACCCCCATCTGGATTGGGACGAACGCGCGCCCGTGCTGCATCTGGCCATGGACGTGCAGCGCCTGAGCCTGCTGGGCCTGACGCCGCTCGAAGTCTCACAGCAGCTTCAATTCCACCTCGACGGCACGCCGGTGACCCAGCTTCGCCAGGACATCCGCACCGTCGAGGTGATCGCCCGCGGCGCCGCCAGCCGGCGCCTGGTCGATGCCGGCAGCCTGGCCACCTTCGAGGTGCTCACCCGCGACGGCCGCAAGGTTCCGCTCGGCCAGTTGGGCACGCTGCAGGTGCGCTACGAGGCGCCCGTGATCAAGCGCTACAACCGCGAGCCCTTCGTCGCCGTGCAGGCAGAAGTGGAGGGCGCGCAACCCAACGACGTCACCGCCGCCCTCTGGCGCAAGCTCGAAACGGTCCGCGAGAAGCTGCCTGCCGGCTACCGGATCGACATCGGCGGTTCGGTCGAGCAGTCCGGCAAGGCCAATTTATCGATCCAGAAACTGCAGCCGATGATGGTGGCCTTCATGCTCATTTTCATCATGCTGCAGATGCGCTCGTTCTCGGGCACCTTCATGGTCGTCGCCACCGCGCCGCTCGGCTTGATCGGCGCAGTCATTGCCCTGCTGCTGTTCAACCAGCCGTTCGGCTTCGTCGCGCTGCTGGGCCTGACCGGACTGGCCGGCATCCTCATGCGCAACACCCTGATCCTCACCCAACAGGTCGCCGACAACTTCAAGGAAGGCATGCCCGCGCTGGAAGCCGTCGTCGAAGCCGCCGTGCGCCGCGCCCGCCCGGTGGTGCTGACCGCGGTGGCCGCGGTCTTCGCCTTCGTGCCGCTCACCTTCGACAGCTTCTGGGGCCCGCTGGCGTATGTGCTCATCGGCGGCGTCGCGGTGGGTACTGCGATCACCCTGCTGTTCGTGCCGGCGCTGTATGCGTTGTGGTTCCGGATAAGTACTGCGCGGACTTGAGCGCAATCGCCTGAGAAACCCATTGGCTGCGTTTAAGGTACGGTGAAATGTGCAAGTCAGTAATTGGCCAGAAGCAGTTCAAGCTAAACCGACGACCGTCTTTTGTTCGGCCAAAGCTGAAGTTGGATATCCTGATGTGTTACTTCTGCTAATGAGCTCTTACGAGACTCTTCATCGGGTCTTCGCGCGGCACGCGCAGTCTTTTCCTTCTCGAAAGGCTGAGTGAGGCTATTGCCACGAAAATTCAATCTGAGAGCTGCCAAGTATCGCTCGCCAGCGATAGCCGCCACGAACAACACTTAGGCGAGGAACACATGAGTAGTGAGATTTTTTACGAGCTTTACCGCAAGTTAGCTGGAGCGCGAAGCGAGCCGACCAAGTGTTTGGCTGTCGTCGACGAGCTTGCGAAAGTCTGCCGCGACAGTGGGAAGGCAGCTTCCTCTACAGATGAATTGCTAGCTGATGCGGACAACTGTCTCCATGAAGTCGCCGAGTCTTCGATTTTGTTCGCTGCTGCAGTCTCGCGCTGGCTGACCGTAGATGAGGACGTTGAACTAGCGAAGGCTCTTGTTCACAAAGCAAGCGTTCGGCATCTCCAACAACCCGCAGCGGAATCCTATGGCCTGTCGAACATAGAAGAGACACGGGCCATACTTACTGCTTGTCGGCTGTGCACTCTTAGCGCAGCACCCGCGGTGTCGCTTGGCTGGACGTTGAGCCTGACCATCTCGCACCCTACAAGCGACAAGACACGCCAGGCTGTCGAGCACCTCCTGCAATACCACGTCGACGAGTTCCCGTGGACCACACGGCAATTGCTCTCGTCTGAAGACTCACCGTTCAAATCCCTGGAAAAAGCCCATGAAGCGTTGGCGGCACTGGAGGAGCAGGAGGCCTGGCTTGAAGGACTGCCGAAGCTACGAGAGTTTGCTATGACCCCAGAAATGCGGCTGACCCTGTCCGGCCTAAAGCGCAGCGAACACCGGGCCATTCATCGTCGTTCTAGAGAGACGTCGGTCTTAGCTCAAATCTTCACTACGCAGCACTTCAAGTACGCAAACAAGACAGCGGTGGAGTTCGTTGTTGGCGACAAGGTCCAAGAGACAACGCTAGAAATGTCGCCCTACAGTTTGTCGGTAGAACTGCCGCTCTCGGAGCGCACGGACCCGGGGTCTGGAGCTGCCCGACGGCGCGGGCTGTGGCGAGGAGCGCCCCAATGAGCATTCAGCTCGTATTCTCGCACTACCTTGCGTGCCTTCGCGAGCGAGATGAGCTTGACGCGCTGCTGCCCGAACTCCTGAAGGCGATGAGGCACTCAGTGCTGAGTCGGCCGCAGATTGGAGTACCGCAGGCGGGGGTCGACGTTGTTTCGACCAAGGAGGACGAGAATGGAGCGGTCGAGGTCTTTCTCTTCGTTATCAAGTTCGGGGACGTTGGGCGTGACGATTTCTATGGCGGCAAGCAAGCAATCGATCCTTCTATCCGAGAGGCCTGCAACGACTTCGTCAGGAACCGTCTGCCCGAGCCGCTAAGGCTGCTGCGCAAGAGGGTTGTCCTAGTTACGAATGGGGTTCTGAAGCAAGAAGCTCAGGCTGGGTTCGCAGCTCTTTCACATGACGTAGCTGAACGCCCGCTGTGCTCGCTCGAGTTCTGGGGAACCGACCAGTTGACCCCACTCATCGAACAGCATCTGTTCGACGAGACTTTGCTTTTGTCCAAGGGTAAATCCGATCTCCGCGCCGCCTTGGCAGGGCTGGAGGAGTCCGACACGGCTATCCGCCGATTCGTCCGCTTCGTAGAGTCCTGCTTCGAGGCGGCAGAGGAGGAGTCGGCGCAGGGCAAGGCGACACGTAAGAAAAAGTTTTTGAGGCGGTGCGCAACTGCATCGATGGGCTGGGCCGTGCTTCTGGTCTGGGGCCAGAGCGAGGGTAACCTAAAGCCAGGCGTTGTCGCGGGCGAGTACCTCGCCCTCCGAATGTGGGCTGAAGCGGTCAAGACCGGGTTTTCGACGGATGAGGCGTTTATTGAGCGCCTTGGAGCAATGATGGGCCTGCAAGCGAGGACACTGCTCGAGTACTTCGAGAAAGTCATGCCGCAGCTGCTGAGTCGACGGGCGGTCTTGGCGTATCGTCCTGAGCGGCTCCTCTATGCAGAACTCGTTTTCGAGGAGCTGGGGCGCCTAGCGACACTATTGCTACTCCTACAACAAATGCCTGAGCAAGATGAGCTCCGAACCAATATTCGCAAGCAACTCCTTTACATCGTCAACGAACATACTGGCTGTCGGCTTCCCGTGTATGACGGTCAGACCATCGACCTGACTCTGTTGTTGGCTGCTTTGATGGGCGAGTCCGACTGGGACAACGCGCAACGCATCGTCTCCGATGTCACCAGCCGTTTGCACCACGCGCTGCGAACTGGCAGTAATCTTCCTGTTGATACGGACCTCCTTGAGGACGCGGTGGCACTCAACGTGACCGGGGAATCTGAGCCGCGTGATTTCTTCGAGACTTCATCGCTGATCCCCGCATTGGCTACTGTCGCAGCGCTCCTTGGTGATGATGAGACGCTCAAGCATCTGCGCGATGATATTCAGCCGCTCTTGGAAGGAACAACGCTTGAAAGGTGGTTCCCTGACACTTCACTGGAAACATTGACCGGGTCACGCCAACCGGTCCAAGAAGTTGGGGTGTCCAGAGCAGTCGCTGGAGTTCGGGCTACCGTATCAGAGGAAGCAGAAGCATCGCTCAAGCCGTTCAAGGGAGCCGCCGACCCGACAGACTTCAAGTGGCACGGGACTCCGTGGATGATCCTGGTTGCACTATCAGCACGCATTCACCGCCACCCTGTCCCAACTTGGTTCCTCGCGGAATACGCACGGCCCGCTTAGACAGGTGGCAATATCGGACCGTCAGCTCTTGCCTGACCATTCCCACCACGGAGGGATGACCATATGGCAGAAGTCTCACCTACCGGCCAGCCAGATTGTCCGGACAGTGCACTATCTATCCGCAAATCATCGGGGTCGAGGAAAGGTGCTGTTCGACGCAAACATCCTGCCTAAAGTCCACTAACCAATCCATAGGGGATGCAGTCCACCGAACAGACGTGTGGCGGCAATGGCCGACGAAGCGACGGTGGGCCGGTTATTCTTGAGCGGCTGGTCGTCGGCCAAAGGGAGCGTTCGCGGTTTGCTTCTCCAACGACCGAAAAGTAGCGGCAGCGGTCAACAGCCTACGTTTGTTCGACCTGCCTGACTCGGCAAAACTAGACGCTTATCACTTGCCTGCGTGGCAAAGTGGCACAATCATGGCCTGACACGGCTATATGGGAGCGTTCTCATAATTTGAGAGCGAAAAACCCGCAAGATAAATCCCAACAACACGTAAATGACCGCCAACGCCTTCCACAACATCAGTCAGATCGAATCCAGCCTGTGGGAAGCCGCCGACCAGTTGCGCGCCAACTCCAAGCTGACCAGCAGCGAATACGTCATGCCGGTGCTGGGCGTGATTTTTCTGCGCCATGCCAGCAACCGCTACGAAGAGGCGCTGCGTGCCATCGAGGCCGACCAGTTGGCCGGGAAGATGCCCAGGCGCGCGCTGGTAAAAGGCGATTTCATCAAGCGCCGGGCGCTGATGCTGCCGGAAGCGGCGCGTTACGACACGCTGCTTAAATTGCCCTCAGGATCGAGTCTCGGCACGGCGCTGGTCGATGCCATGAACGCCATCGAAGCCGATTTCGAGCCGCTGGCCGGGCAACTGCCCAAGGACTACGACCGCTTCGAGAGCAAGCTGCTCGAAGACCTGCTGCGCAGCTTCGACAGTGAAGCCTTGCGCAATGCCTCCGGCGATGTGTTTGGCCGCATCTACGAATACTTCCTGATGAAGTTCGCCATGCAGGGCGCGCAGGACAACGGCGAATTCTTCACCCCGCCCTCGCTGGTGCAGACGCTCGTCAACGTCATCGAGCCGGACCACGGCGTGGTGTTCGATCCCGCCTGCGGTTCCGCCGGAATGTTCGTGCAGTCCAGCCACTTCATCGAGCACGAAGGGCTGGACACCATGCAGCGCGTCACCTTCTACGGCCAGGAAAAAACCGCCACCACCATCCGCCTGGCCAAGATGAACCTTGCCGTACACGGCCTGGAGGGCGACATCCGCGAAGCCAACTCTTTCTACGACGACGTGCATCGCCTGCAGGATGGTCGCGCACTGTGGGGCAACTGCGATTTCGTCATGGCCAATCCGCCGTTCAACGTCGATATGGTCGATGCCGAGCGCGTCAAGGACGACCGCCGCCTGCCCTTTGGCCTGCCCGGCGTGAACAAGGACAAGCGCGTCTCCAACGGCAACTACCTGTGGATTTCCTATTTCCACAGCTACCTGTCGGACAAGGGCCGCGCCGGTTTCGTCATGTCCTCGCAGGCCAGCAGCGCCGGCCATGGCGAAAAGGAAGTGCGGCGCAAGCTGGTGGAAACCGGCGACGTGGACGTGATGATCGCCATCCGCTCCAACTTCTTCTACACCCGCACCGTGCCCTGCGAACTGTGGCATTTCGACCGGAATAAACCCCCCTCCCCCGCAAGCGGGGGAGAGGCTGGGGGAGAGGAAGCAGCGCTGAACCACAAGGGCAACGTCCTGATGCTCGACGCCCGCAATATCTATCGCAAGGTCACGCGCAAGATTTACGACTTCAGCCCCGAGCAGCAGGCCAACCTCACCGCCATCGTCTGGCTGTATCGCGGACAGCGCGAGCGCTTCCTCGGGCTGGTGCAGGACTACGTTGCCCGGCTCGCAAGCGAGAGCGACGCCATCGCCCCGGCGCTCATCACCTTTGAAACTCAGCTCACCACAAGCCGCGTGCCGTTGGCAGCGTTCGCCGCGAGCGTGGCCGATCTCGACGCCATTCCGTCCGAAAAGAAGCAGCCCTTCGCCGCTGCCCTGACCGAATGGGCGGACGCCGACAATGCCTTCGCCACCGACCGCGCTGCCCTGACAGCAGGAATCGCGGTGTTCTGCAAGAAATTCACAGTGCCGCCGCAGACCAACGACACTCAGCACACCGCCCGGCAAGCCTTCGACCCATTGGCCGATGCCGCACGCGGCCTCATCAAGCAGATCGACCTGCTCTACAAACTCGCCGCCCGCGCCGCGCAACTAGCGCAGGAACTCTCCACCGATGAAACCGCTGCCGAGTTTTTCGATCGCCGCGCCACCGGAAAACTCATCAAGCAACTCGACGAAACGCGCCACACCGCCGTCGAACAACTCAAGGCCGCGAGCTATCTGCACCGCCAGATCGCCTGGCTGCAAGACCGCTTCCCAAACGCCGAAATGCAGGACGTGCCCGGCCTGTGCAATGTCGTCAGCCGCGCCGAAATCGAAGCCGCCGACTGGAGCCTCACCCCCGGCCGCTTTGTGGGCGTCGCCCCGGCGGAAGTGGATGAGGACTTCGACTTCGAGCAGACCCTGCGCGACATCCATGTCGAACTGGCCGACCTGAACCGCGAGGCGGTGGAACTGGCGACGAAGATTCAGGAGAACTTTGAGGAGTTAGGGGTATGAGCTGGCAGCTCAGGCGGCTTGACGAACTTGGTTCGGTCTCGCGTGGTCGCTCCCGACACCGGCCCCGCGACGCTGCTCACTTGTATGGTGGCCCGCATCCATTCATTCAAACCGGCGACGTTAAGCACGCCGGTTTATACATCACCGATTACACGCAAACGTACAGCGATGCCGGCCTTGAACAGAGCAAGCTTTGGCCAGCCGGTACGCTCTGCATCACGATTGCCGCCAATATCGCTGACACAGCGATCCTCGGCATTGACGCTTGTTTTCCAGATAGCGTCATTGGTTTCAAGGCAGACCCGCATCATGCAGACGCCAGGTTCGTGAAGTACCTTTTCGACGCAACCATTAAACGCCGTGCTCAGCAGTTCTCTCAGGGCGCGACCCAAGACAACCTCAGCCAGGAAAAACTGCTTTCATTGGAGTTCAACATTCCATGGGTGGACGAGCAAACACGTATTGCCGACATGCTCTCCGCCTACGACGACCTGATCGAAAATAACCGGCGGCGGATGGCGCTGCTGGAGGAATCGGCGCGGCTGCTCTACCGCGAATGGTTCGTCCGCCTGCGTTTCCCCGGCCATGAACACACCCGCATCATCGACGGCGTGCCGGTGGGGTGGGGACGGAAATCGCTGGGCGAATTGGCGAACATCACAATGGGTCAAAGTCCTGAATCAAAGTTCTACAACGAGACTGGCGAAGGATTGCCGTTTCATCAAGGAGTGGCTGATTTTTGCGACCGCTTTGTCAAACATCGGATTTACTGCTCTGTCCAGAATCGCATTGCCGAGGCAGGCGATATTCTGTGCAGTGTTCGAGCACCTGTTGGGCGATTGAACATCACGATGGACAAGGTCGTGATCGGTCGCGGCTTGGCAGCATTACGCAGCAAGACGGGCAACCAGTCGCTGCTCTTTCAGCAATTACGCGCGCACTTCTTCAAGGAAGACTTGATCGGCGCGGGTGCCATCTTCGCTTCCGTCACCAAGAAGGAATTTGAGGCGCAGAAGATACTTAATCCTACTGTGCCGCTTACGACAGCCTTCGAGGAAGTTACAAGCCAGATAGATGAACAACTGCGTGTGCTGACGCTGCAAAACCAGAAACTCCGTACCGCCCGCGACCTGCTGCTGCCGCGTTTGATGAGTGGGGAGATTGCTGTATGAAGATCAAGACAATTCGCATCGAGAACTTTAGAAGTTTTCAGGACGAAACCATCAGCCTCAACCGGTATTCCTGCTTTGTTGGACCGAATGGGGCAGGCAAGTCGACAGTTCTGGCTGCACTGAATGTGTTCTTCCAGGAGAAGGCCGCTTCTACGACCGACATCACCAAGCTGAGCGATGAGGACTATTTCACGAAGAACACGGGTACTCCTGTCAGAATCACTGTGACCTTCGACGAATTGGGCGAAGCCGCCCAAGAGCAACTTGGCGCATACGCGCGACAGGGTGAGTTGGTCGTAACTGCCGAGGCAGTATTCGACCAAGTGACAGGCGTGGGACTAGTGCGGCACTTCGGTCAGAGATTGGGGATGGAGTTATTTCGCCCATTTTTTGATGCTGAAAAGGCGGGTGCCAAGGCTGGCGACCTCACCACGATCTATGACGGTCTCCGTCAGCAATTTACCGATCTCCCCAATGCGCGTTCAAAAGACGATAAGGCCGATGCGCTACGTCAATACGAGGCAGCACATGTAGATCAATGCGTCATGATTCCCAGCGAAGACAATTTCTACGGGGTTAATAGCACAGGAAAACTTGCGGCATTTGTCCAGTGGGTTTATGTACCTGCGGTGAAAGATGCAGGTGAAGAGGGACTCGAATCAAAGAATACGGCGCTCGGGAAACTTATTGCCCGTGCGGTGAGAAGCCGGACTAACTTCGATGCTGAGATTGAAGAGCTAAAAGCTGATGCATTGGCTCGCTATGCAGAGTTACTCCGTAACAACCAAGAGAGTCTCGGTGAAATCGCTGCCTCGCTACAGCAAAGGCTTGAAGCGTGGGCACACCCTAATGTTCGTCTCGGCCTCGAATGGTTATCCGATCCAGTTAAATCCGTAGTGGTGCAACAGCCCGTCGCTGGTATCAAAACTGGTGAGGGGGAATTCTTGGGTAGCTTGGCGAGGATGGGGCACGGCCTGCAACGATCATATCTGTTAGCGCTGCTGCAAGAACTCGCCGGATCGGAAGCAGAGAATGCCCCGACATTGATACTCGGTTGCGAAGAGCCTGAGTTGTACCAGCACCCACCCCAGGCACGGCATCTTGCCGCTGTACTTTGCGAGCTTGCACAAGGAAACAACCAGATACTTGTCACTACACACTCGCCGCTATTTGTCAGCGGTGAAGGATTCGAAGACGTACGACTTGTTCGTCGAGCTGCCGCTAATGCGCCCGCCACGGTGCGATCTGTAACATTCACTGGCCTTTGCCTGCGTATTCGAAATGCGCTGGGCGAAGATATACAAAGACCCATTGATGGACTGGTCGCAAAAATTCATCAAGCTCTTCAACCTTCCATCGGCGAAATGTTTTTCACAAGAATTCCCGTCCTTGTCGAGGGCATGGAAGATGTCTCGTACATTACCACTGAGCTTCACCTTTCCGGCTTGTGGAGTGAATTCAGGCGGCTTGGCTGTTTTCTTGTTCCGGCCAACGGAAAGGACAAGTTGATTCAACCACTGGCTATTGCTGTAGAACTCGGTATGCCTGCGTATGTGATTTTTGACGCTGATGGGGATACGCAGAGAGCTGATCATCGTATGAAACATGAGCGTGATAACCGCGCGCTCCAAACTCTTCTTGGCACTACCATAGATCCATTCCCCAATGCTGACATCTGGGGGGCGAATCACATCATATGGAAAAACAGCCTGACAGATACAGTACGTTCCGATTTTGGCGCCGACTACGCCAGGCTCACAGAAGCAGCTCGGCAGCACTACGCACTTGAAGGTGGATTGGAAAAACATGATTTGTTTATTGCCGACTGGGTCGCTGCGGCCCGTAATGAGACGCTTGCCTCACCCACGCTGGCGCGCCTTTGCCAAGCGATCATTGGGTATGCACGGAGTCAATGAAAACCACGCACACCTTCCTGTGTATCGCCACCGGCAAGATTGATGATGGGGTGCCATGTGAATGCCGGTTCGGGACATAGAGAAAACCCGTTCGGGCTTAGCTCAATGATGGTGAGTGAATTTCGGCGGATGGAGGAGAGTCGTCTTGACTGGCTCAAACTCATCAAGCCAGCGGGCACCATTGCGGATGCACTTCGCACCATCAATGTTTCTACCAGTTCAGCCATGATGGCTTCCTTGTCTTCACAATCCGTCATTCAGAAGATGGCCGGGCAATGGAAAGAGGATCAAGAAAAATTCAGACGAATGCTTGATCCCATTGCTGGAATTCACAAGCACTTTGCGGCGGATGAGCAATTCAAAAAACTGATCGACCAGGCAACTATGCCCGTCGACCTGAGCGAGCAGTTCGCTGACGTTTTTAAACAGGTTCACCTTGGTACAAGCGCTTTGGATGCCGTCGGAAAAAACTGGCTAACCAGCATCAGTCAGGCCAAAGATCTTATTGCAGCCTCAGGTGTTGAGAGCAGCATTGCCCAGCTTGCCAAGTCCTTTAATGACGCCAACAAGCAATGGGCGATCCCTAAGGAGCTTACGGAAAGTATTTCTTCATTGAAGGCATTGCAGGATTCCATCGGTAAGCTGACGCTGCCCGTAATCGACTGGCCTTCTGCTGCAACCCTAGCCCAGTTACTTGGGGAGGAAGGCATCGCCTCTCAGCTTGCAGTCTTGGGGATTAATGCAGACGGCAGTTTGATTGAAGCAGATGCGGAGGTTGTAGGGTCGGCGGATGCCGATCAAGAAAAGGGCATTGGGCTCAGTCGCAAGACCATGGAGCTGATGGCGCTCATTAGTTTTATCGCGACTTTCTTGATTCCGATCCTTCAAGAGCTGTCTTCCAATGCGTGGCAAACCAAGACGGATGCAGAACTGGCGGCACACCGCCAGTTGTTAAAGACCCAGCAAAAAACAATTGAAACACTATCGAATCTGATTGTGAGTGCGCTTCAAAAAGAGGCAAAACGTACTGATGAGCGCTTTGTCGTGTTAAAGCGGGTGGCGACAGTTCGAAGCAAGCCCGAGAGCGGCTCAGCCCTTGTAAGTAAATTATTGCCGCGTGAAGTCGTGCAGCCAATAGCAGAAGAGGGTAAATGGATTGAGGTTCAGTATTACGACTGGCTTCGACAGGGCTACCACACGGGATGGGTGTTGAAGAAGTACCTTAAGCGGGTGCCAGCAAATCACCGCCAACAAAATGATACTCAGGGGGAACAATGATCCTCGAAGACCGGCACACCGACCGCAAATCCCTGCGCACCGTCACCGGAAAGGCCGCTGATTGGGAAGCGTTGGCGAAGGATTGCGTGTGTTTCGCCAACGGTGCGGGCGGGCGATTGCTGATCGGCATTGAGGATGGCGAGGCGTTGCCGCCTGCCGGGCAGATTCTGCGCAATCTGCTGCTGCCGCGCCTGATGCGTGGAGGAATTGCTATATGAGTACCGAGAAGAAGATCGTCATCATCGCCGGACCAAACGGCGCGGGGAAAACAACCTTTGCTCGCGAGTTTCTGCCTTTCGAGGCTGGTTGTCCGGTGTTCATCAATGCGGACCTGATCGCAGCCGGGCTGTCGCCCTTTCAGCCTGATGTCGCGGCCTTTCGCGCGGGACGTGTGATGCTGGAAGAAATCGCAGCCCACGTTGCGGCGGGTCGGAATTTTGCCTTCGAGACGACGCTGTCAGGACTGACCTATGCCACTATGATTCCAGC
>JAHJNP010000013.1 GCA_018820745.1 Gammaproteobacteria bacterium | reverse complement strand
CCGTGAGTTGCGTACCGAGAAGTTAATGAAGATCGTCTCGCTGGCGCCCGAGGTTCTGTAAGGGGGAGTCATGGCACGTATTCGTAGAAGTGATCAGGTGATTGTCCTGACCGGTAAAGACAAGGGTAAGCGCAGCATTGTGCTCAAAGTGTTTGACAATGATCATCTGCTGGTTGAGGGCGTGAATCGCGTCAAGAAACATCAGAAGCCGAATCCCATGCGCAACATCCAGGGTGGGATCGTCGAAAAGGAAATGCCGATTCAGGCTTCGAATGTCGCATTGTTCAATGCCGGCACGCAGAAGGCTGATCGCGTAGGTTACAAGGTGCTGGAGGACGGCCGCAAGGTGCGTGTATACAAGTCCAATGGCGAAATGGTTGACGCACAGGGGTAATCATGGCGCGTTTTCAAGAGTTTTATCGTGAAACGGTTGTTCCCAAGCTGATTGAACAGTTTGGTTACAAGTCCGTCATGCAGGTTCCCCGTATCCAGAAGATCACCCTGAACATGGGGGTCGGCGAGGCGGTGGCTGACAAGAAGGTGATGGATCATGCGGTTGCGGACATGCGCAAGATTGCTGGCCAGAAGCCGGTCGTCACCAAGTCCAAGAAATCGATCGCGGGCTTCAAAATCCGTGAAGATTACCCTGTGGGTTGCATGGTGACCCTGCGACGTGTGCAGATGTTCGAGTTTCTGGACCGGCTTGTGACGGTGGCTATCCCCCGCATTCGTGACTTCCGGGGTATTTCGGGGAAGTCCTTTGATGGCCGTGGCAACTACAACATGGGCATCAAGGAACAGATTATTTTCCCTGAGATCGAGTACGACAAGATCGATGCGTTGCGTGGCATGAATATCACGATCACCACCACCGCCAAGACTGATGAAGAAGCGCGAGCTTTGCTTGCTGCCTTCAGTTTCCCGTTCAAGAATTGAGGTAGGCATGGCCAAGTTATCCTTGATTAATCGCGAAGAAAAGCGTGCGCGCATGGTGAAAAAATATGCTGCCAAGCGTGCTGACCTTAAGGCTGCAATTGCCAGCGTGCAGACCAGTGATGAAGATCGCATGGCGGCGTATAAGGCTTTGCAAGAGCTGCCGCGGAATTCCAGTCCGGTTCGCCAGCGCAACCGCTGCCAGTTGACTGGGCGTCCTCGTGGCGTATTCAGCAAATTTGGCCTGGCGCGCGGCAAACTGCGTGAGTATGCGATGCGGGGCGAAATCCCGGGCATCGTCAAGGCAAGCTGGTAAGGGGTAGACAATATGAGTATGAGTGATCCCATCGCGGACATGCTGACCCGCATCCGTAATGCGCAAGCGGTCGAAAAGGGTGCTGTCACGATGCCTTGTTCCAAGGTTAAAGTGGCTATCGCCAAAGTGTTGAAGGACGAGGGCTATATTGATGGTTTTGCCATTCGTGGTGAAGCCGGCAAGCCTGAGCTTGAGCTTCAGCTTAAATATTACGCTGGTCGTCCCGTCATCGAGCGCATCGAGCGTGTAAGCAAGCCTGGTCTGCGCGTCTACAAGGGCGCCGAGGATTTGCCACGCGTGATGAATGGCTTGGGTGTCGCCATTGTATCCACCTCGAGTGGTGTGATGACGGATCGCCGTGCCCGCGCCCAGGGCGTGGGCGGTGAAGTCCTGTGCGTGGTTGCGTAAGAGAGAGCAGATATGTCACGTGTAGCCAATAATCCTATTACGTTGCCGAAGGGTGTTGAGGTCACGCTTGGAAGCGTGGTTTCTGTCAAGGGCCCGCTCGGTGCGATGAGTCAGGCGGCATCGAGCGATGTCTCGGTTGCGCTGAATGAGGGCGTGCTGACTTTTGCGCCTGTCGGTGGGAGCATCCACGCGAATGCCATGGCGGGAACCATGCGTGCGCTGGTCAACAACATGGTTCAGGGTGTGACCAAGGGTTTCGAGAAGAAGCTCTTGCTGGTCGGGGTCGGCTATCGTGCGCAGGCCCAGGGCGATGCACTCAACCTGACGCTTGGTTTCTCGCATCCCGTCGTGCACAAGATGCCCGCCGGAATCAAGGTCGAGACACCGACTCAAACTGAAATCGTGATCAAGGGTATCGATCGCCAAGTTGTTGGGCAGGTGGCCGCTGATGTGCGCTCATACCGTCCGCCAGAGCCCTATAAGGGCAAGGGTGTGCGCTATAGCGACGAAGTGGTCATCAAGAAAGAGACCAAGAAGAAATAAGGCTTAAGGACAGAAAATGAATACCAAGCAATCACGGATTCGCCGAGCGCGCAAAACCCGCGCCAAAATCGCGGCCGTCAAGTCGACCCGGCTGGCAGTTCACCGCACCAACAGCCATGTCTACGCCCAGATCATTTCGGCGGATGGCGGCACGGTGATGGCTAGCGCGTCTTCAAACGACAAGGATATGCGTGCCGAGTTGGCCAATGGCGGCAACGTCGCCGCAGCTGCGGCGGTGGGCAAGCGGCTGGCTGAAAAGGCCAAAGGTTTGGGTATTGAAAAAGTAGCTTTCGATCGCTCTGGCTTCAAGTTCCATGGGCGTGTGAAAGCCCTGGCTGATGCCGCGCGTGAAGGCGGTTTGGTTTTTTAACGAGGCAGAATCAAGATGGCCCGTACAGCACCTGGTAGTAACGAAGAGCGCGGCGACGGCTTGCGCGAAAAAATGATCTCGATCAACCGGGTCACCAAAGTGGTGAAGGGCGGTCGAATCATGGGCTTTGCCGCGCTGACCGTAGTTGGCGATGGCGATGGCGGTATCGGCATGGGCAAGGGCAAGTCCCGCGAAGTCCCGGTGGCCGTGCAGAAGGCAATGGAGGAAGCGCGCCGCAAGCTGGTCAAGATCAGTCTTAAGAATGGCACTTTCCACCATACGGTGGTCGGGCAGCATGGCGCTTCGCGTGTGCTGATCCAGCCGGCGTCGGAAGGTACCGGGATTATTGCCGGCGGTGCGATGCGTGCCGTGTTCGAGGTGATGGGCGTACAGAACGTTCTTGCCAAGTGCCTGGGTTCAACCAATCCCTACAACGTCGTGCGTGCGACGATTGATGGACTGTTGAAAATGTCCACGCCTTCCGAGATCGCGGCCAAGCGTGGCAAGTCGCTCGAAGACATCACGGGGTAAGCCATGAGTGAGCAGAAAAAAATCAAGGTGACGCAGATTAGAAGTCTGATTGGCACCAAGGAAGCACATCGTGCCTGTGTCCGAGGCTTGGGCCTGCGCCGGATGCATCACACCGTCGAAGTGCTCGACACCCCGGAAAACCGCGGAATGATGACCAAGGTCGCCTATCTGTTGAAGTGCGAGGCTTAAATGGAACTGAATACGATTAAACCGGCTGATGGCGCCAAGAAAGACAAGCGTCGCTTGGGGCGCGGCATTGGCTCCGGCCTGGGTAAAACCGCCGGACGTGGTCACAAGGGCCAGAAATCCCGTTCGGGCGGCTTTCACAAAGTGGGTTTCGAAGGTGGTCAGATGCCGATGCAGCGTCGTCTGCCGAAGCGCGGCTTCGTTTCGCTGACCAAGGCCGATACGGCGCACGTTCGTCTGTATCAGTTGGCCGCGGTTGGAGTGGATGAGATTGACCTGCTGGTATTGAAGCAGGCGGGCATCGTCCGCTCGGCTGTCAAAACGGCGAAGGTCTACCTGGCCGGCGAAATCGGCAAGGCGGTCAAGCTGCGCGGAATCGCTGTGACCAAGGGTGCGCGTGCTGCGATTGAAGCAGCAGGCGGCACCATCGCCGACTGAGTCTGCGAGGACACACGCTTTGGCCACGCCCAAATCCGGCTTGAATAAATTCGGCGACCTCAAGCGTCGCTTGTTATTTTTGCTTGGCGCTTTGATCGTCTACCGCATCGGTACCTTCATACCGGTGCCGGGGATCGATCCGCTGGTGCTCGATCAGTTGTTCAAGTCGCAGCAAGGCGGCATTCTCGGCATGTTCAACATGTTTTCGGGTGGTGCGCTGTCACGTTTCAGTCTGTTTGCGCTTGGGATCATGCCGTATATTTCGGCATCGATTATTGTGCAGCTGATGACGACCGTATCGCCCCAGCTTGAAGCCCTGAAAAAAGAGGGTGAGGCCGGACGTCGCAAGATTACGCAGTACACCCGCTATGGCACCCTGTTTCTGGCGGTTTTTCAGGCACTGGGGATTTCCATTGCGCTGGAATCCCAGGCAGGCTTGGTGCTGGATCCGGGGATGGCATTTCGTTTGATTACGGTGGTCACGCTGACTGCCGGCACCATGTTCCTGATGTGGCTGGGTGAACAGATTACCGAGCGTGGTCTGGGTAACGGCATCTCGATCATTATTTTTGCAGGGATTGTGGCGGGGTTGCCATCCGCGATTGGCGGTACATTGGAACTGACGCGAACCGGCGCATTCCCGATCCCGCTGGTATTGATGCTGTTTGTCGGTGTGCTGCTGGTGACTGCACTGGTAGTGTTTGTCGAGCGGGGTCAGCGCAAGATTCTGGTCAACTACGCCAAGCGCCAGGTCGGCAAGATGGTGGTGGGCGGACAGAGTTCGCACCTGCCGCTCAAGCTGAATATGGCTGGGGTGATTCCGCCAATTTTCGCATCCAGCATCATTTTGTTCCCGGCCACCCTGGCAGGCTGGTTTGGTAGCGGCGAGGGCATGGGCTGGTTGAGGGATATCGGTTCGTCCTTGTCTCCCGGACAGCCGGTGTATGTTCTGGTGTACGCATTGGCGATCATTTTCTTCTGTTTCTTCTATACGGCCCTGGTGTTCAACCCCAAGGAAACGGCGGACAACCTGAAGAAGAGCGGTGCGTTTGTTCCGGGCATTCGTCCGGGTGATCAAACTGCCCGCTACATCGACAAGATTCTGACCCGGCTGACGCTGGTGGGGGCGATCTACATCACCTTGGTGTGCTTGCTACCCGAGTTTCTGATTTTGAAGTGGAATGTTCCTTTCTATTTTGGTGGAACATCCCTGCTAATTATTGTGGTGGTGACCATGGACTTCATGGCCCAGGTTCAGGCCTATGTCATGTCTCACCAGTATGAAGGCTTGCTCAAGAAAGCCAATTTCAAGAACGGCTTGGTGGGGCGGTGACATGCCTAAGGAAAAGGAAGATGTCATCCAGATGCAGGGTGAGGTCCTTGAAAACCTGCCTAACGCCACATTTCGCGTCAAGCTGGAAAATGGTCATGTTTTACTGGGTTATATATCGGGAAAAATGCGCATGCACTACATTCGCATTCTTCCCGGTGACAAGGTAACGGTTGAACTCACCCCGTACGATTTGACCAAAGGCCGGATCGTTTTTCGGGCCAAATGATTTTTGACCGGCAGCATGCCGCCGGCAAGTGAAAGGGAAAACCATGAGAGTACAGGCTTCAGTCAAGAAAATGTGCCGCAAGTGCAAGGTTGTACGCCGCAAGGGTGTTGTGCGCGTGATCTGTGATGATCCGCGCCACAAGCAGCGCCAAGGATGAGCGGGCAATTGTTGGTCGGTTTGAATGCGAGTCAACCTGAAGCTGGGTTGACGTGTTATAATTTTTTGTTTTGCGTTTGGGGCTCTGCGAATGGCTCGTATTGCTGGGGTTAATATCCCGAATCATCAACACGCGATTATTGCGTTGACCGCCATTTATGGCATTGGCAGGACCTCGTCCGGCAAGATTTGCGAAGCGGCTGGCGTTGCCCAGACTTCGAAAATCAAGGATTTGTCGGAAGCCGAGGTTGAGCGCATACGTGAAATCGTGTCCAAGTTCACGGTCGAGGGCGACCTGCGCCGCGAAACCACCATGAACATCAAGCGATTGATGGATCTTGGCTGCTATCGCGGCTTTCGCCACCGTAAAGGCTTGCCGGTGCGAGGTCAGCGTACGCGCACCAACGCACGAACCCGTAAGGGTCCGCGCAAGGCCATCAGGAAATAAAGGTTAACCATGGCAACGAAACCAGCTACGCGTGTCCGTAAAAAGGTCAAGAAGAATGTCGCAGAAGGTATTGCGCACATTCATGCTTCGTTCAACAACACCATCGTGACGATTACCGATCGCCAGGGCAATGCTCTGTCGTGGGCAACGGCGGGTGGTGCAGGCTTCAAGGGCTCGCGCAAGTCGACTCCGTTCGCGGCGCAGGTTGCGGCGGAGAACGCCGGCAAAATGGCGCAGGAGTGCGGCGTCAAGAATCTGGAAGTTCGGATCAAGGGCCCCGGTCCTGGTCGCGACTCCACAGTGCGTGCGTTGAATGCGCTGGGTTTCAAGATCGTCACGATCTCGGATGTCACCCCGATCCCGCATAACGGTTGCCGTCCCTCCAAAAAGCGTCGTATCTAATACTTAGGCAAAATCATGGCTCGTAATCTTGATCCCAAATGCCGTCAGTGCCGCCGTGAAGGCGAAAAGCTCTTCCTGAAGGGCGAGAAGTGTTTCACTGACAAGTGCGCCATCGAGCGCCGTCCCTATGCACCTGGCCAGCACGGCCAGAAAAGCGGTGCCCGCCTGTCTGGTTATGGCATCCAGTTGCGTGAAAAGCAAAAAATCCGCCGTATCTACGGGGTTCTGGAAGGCCAGTTCCGCCTGACATACAAGCGGGCGGACAGCCGCAAGGGCGTGACCGGTGAAAACCTGCTGTCGATGCTCGAGTCGCGGCTGGATTCGGTGTGCTATCGCATGGGTTTTGGTGCATCGCGCACCGAGGCGCGCCAGGTGCTGCGTCACAACGGCATTATGGTGAACGGTCGCCGGGTCAATATCCCGTCATATCAGGTTCGCGCTGGTGATGTGGTCGAGGTGGCAGAAAAAGCGAAAGCTCATCTGCGCATCAAGGCGGCTTCAGAAGCGGCAGCGGCACGTGGTTATCCTGAGTGGGTCGAAGTCGACGCCAAGATGCTCAAGGGGACCTACAAGGCCGCACCGCAACGCTCGGAGCTGCCGTCGACCATCAATGAATCGCTGGTCATCGAACTGTACTCCAAATAAGTTGGCCTGGTCTCTGTGACCAGGTCTTAAGGGCTGGTTTTAAGGAATTGCACTCTATGCAAAGCGCTACGGAATTTCT
>JAHJNP010000112.1 GCA_018820745.1 Gammaproteobacteria bacterium | reverse complement strand
TCGATGTTGCTTGCCTTCGGCGCCGTGGCCGTCTTCCTCACCGGCCATGCCGGATTCCAGGGAACCGAGACAGCCCAGCTCGCCTTCGACGGACACGCCGCAGGCATGCGCCAGTTCGGACACCTTGGCGGTGGTTTCCACGTTGTATTCGTAGGTGGACGGGGTCTTCCTGCTGGTGCGGTTGCGCAGGGCGCTGAAGAAGTCGTGTGCCGGGTTCGAAACGAAGTGGCTTCAGACGGCGTCAATGTGTGCCTGTAGCCAGTCCGCGCAGGCGGCCGGCGAGCCGAACTCGGACAGGGCCCGCGCGGGAATGCCGGCGCAGGTCTGCAACTGGGTCGCCAAATCCTTGCCGGGGCCCAGCTCGATGGCCGCTGCCACGCCCAGTGAGAGCAGCGTTTCCGTACACCAGTCCCAGCGCAGCGTGCCCGCCAATTGGCTGGATAGCGAAACCACGGCCTCTTCCTGCCGATGCTGGGGATGGGCATCGATACCGGCCAGAACGGCCGTGTCGATGGTCTGGAAGGGGTAGCTGGCAATCCGTTCCGCGAAGGGCTGCACCGCGCCGGCCAGCAACGGCGTGTGCGACGGCACCGACACCGGCAGGTGCCTGAGGTCGACCCCTGCCAACTCCGGCTCGGCCAGGAAGCGCGCGATGCCGGCCCGCGTCCCGCCCAGCACCAGGCTGCCGTCGGGCCGCTGGATGGCAATGGCGAGACCATGCGCCTGCATGCAGCGGTCGCGGACAGCGCGCATGGCCGGCGTGCTGCGACCACGCCACAGCAGCAGGCCGCCGCCTGCTGCTGGCGCATGGCGATCCATCAAGGCCGCCCGCTCGCGCACCAGTTGCAGGGTGGCGCGCGCATCCAGCGCACCCGCCACGTGCCAGGCAACGACTTCGCCCAGCGAATAGCCGGCCACCACGGCAGGCGGCGGCAACAGCGGCTTGAGACGCGTCCAGGCGGCGATCTGGTACAGGGCGATGGCGAACTGGGCAGGGCCGTTCTCGAACACCCCCTCGCTGCCCAGCCCCCGCCACCAGCGCTCGAGCGGCTCGCCCAGCAACTCGCCGGCCAGTGCGCGCAGGTCGGCCAGATCCGACGCCGCCAGCAACGCGTCGAGCAACTCGGCGGACTGGCCGGCCTGACCGGAACAGAGCAGCGCGTACTTCATGGCCAGCTGCCCCGCTCCAGTTGCCATGCCAGCCAACTGGCCGCCAGCAGGTCGGCGCTTCCGCCGGGGCTCAGGTTGCGCCGCACCAGTTGCCGATGCAGGTCCAGCAGGTATTCACGCCAGTCCGGCTGACAGACGCTGCCGGCTTGGTTGAAGCGCTGTGCGGCAGCCTGCGTGTAAGCCAGGCCCCCTTCGCCGCCGCGCCATAGCAGGTTGGTGTCGGGCAGTTCGGCCATCAGTGCCAGCAGCGTGCCAATCAGCGCCGCCTCTATCTCCATGCCGAGTGCCTGCAGACGGTGCAGGGCCGGCAGGCCCAGGTGATAGACGGCCGGAAAACCGGCGGCCGCCTGCTCGCGCGCGCCGCCCACCGCGAACCAGCGGCTCACCGCCACGCCATGGCTGGCCGGCGCCGAGCGGCGGCCAGCCAGGATGGCCGGGCCCCAGTGATGGGCGACGATGCGGCCGCAGGACCAGTCGGCCAATTCGGCGTGCCGTTGGCGGCGGCCGGCGGCGGCAGCCAGCAGGCCAAGGTTGAAAATGGCACCGCGATGGGTGTTGATCCCGCGGGTCGCGGCAAGCATGCGCTGTTCGGCGGCCAAGCCGAGCGCCTGCAGCTCGGCGAACGCCGCGCCCTCGGCGCCGGCCTCCGCCACGGCCGCAAAATAACCATCGAGTGCGGCAAGGCTGGAGAGGAAGGTGGCGTAATTCATGTCGCGATGGCTGCCGGCGTCCACCGGACTGACCAGGCCCGGCTTGGGCCAGGCATCGAGCTCCAGTTTCAGCGCCTCAATGCACAGCCGCTCGAGCGCCTGCCAATCAGATGCTTGCAGCGCCGCGCTGCAAGCGGCAAGCGCGCCACTCATGTCGCCAGCCAGGCGGCCACGCCCATGCGTTGCACGGCCGTGTCCGAACGAACCATCAGCTCGCCCTGCGGGCCGCCGCCGAGGACGCGCGCCAGCTCCCGCCAGGCCACTGCCCAGCCGGCCAGACGCAGTTCGCCATCCAGACGCGGTGCGGCATCGTGGGCTTGCAGCAGCGCCAGGCTGGCCAGGGTTTCGGCCCGGTCGCGGCAATCGATGAGCAGGTCGAGATCGCTGTCCTCGCGCAGACAGGCTTCGCCGCTATAGGCCTGGTTGACCAGCGAACCATAGGCGCGGAGCTGCGTGCCCTGCGCCGCGAAGGCGGCCAGCAGCGCAGCGATGGCAGCTTGCCAGGCAACCGGTGCATGCGTCTGGATGTCGGACAATGGCGGGGCCGGCGTGTGCCGGGTGATGGCCGCGCGCGGCGCATGCACCTCGACGCGGCTGCGTGGGCCGCGGCCGGGCAGCGTGAAGCCCAGGCGCAAGCGTTCGCCCGCCGGCTCCGGCTGACGGCCGACCACCAGGGGGCGCCGCTGCAGCAACCAGGCCTGCAAGGCCGGGCGCCAGGGTACGGCCACCTGCAACTGCGCCGGCGGGGTCGACGCTTCGATCCAGACCAGGTCGTGGCGGCGCATGCGCGCGCCGCGGTGCACTTCAGGCATCGTCGACCAGGGCGGCAATGGGTGCTGCCAGGCTGCGTCCGCCACGGGTTTCACCGAGGGCCGCGCGGCCGTCCTGGGCTGAAGCCGACGCCGCCGCCGACAGGGCCGCCGTCAGGCAATGCGCCCAGTCGTCGCGCGCTGCCCACAATTCGTCGACCGCACCCATGCGCCAGTAGTTGGCGGCACCGGGGGCGAACACCGGCGATGCCGCGGCCAATGCCTGCAGGCGTTCGAAGTCGATCTTGGTGACCCGCGCCATGGCCCGTAGATCCATCACCCGCACCTGGGCATCGGCCAGCGCGCAGACCCGGTCGGCGAGCAGGCCGAAGGCCAGAAATCCGCCCGAGACTGCCTCGCCGTGCACCAGAGTGAGCAAGGGATGTCCATGCCGGCGGGCCAGATCCACGCAGCGGGCCAGGTGGGCGAAGGTACCGTTGATGCCGAGCAGTTCCTCGTGACGGGAAAGCTGCTGGCCACTGGTGTCGGCGATGAACACGATGGGCCGCGGCGCGGTGCCGCTGGCAGCATCGGCGCCGACCACGGCCAGCACCGCGCCAGCCACTGCCAGGGCCAGATCGCCGTCGATGGCGGCGCTGTTCCAGGTGCCGATCACGGCCAGCTGGCGACCCGCCAGTTGCGCTTCGCCATGCACGAACTGGCCATCGACCCTCACCTGGTGAGCGCCGGCGCCGAACAACCGGTCGAACAGTCCGGCATCGCTCATATGCTCCCCCCCGCCTGACCTGCGGCAAGCTGCCGGTTGAAATCGTCCACCGCCAGCATTGGCACCGCTTCAGGCTCGGCGAAACCGCAGGCGCGCCAGATTTCGAGCCCGTCGCGGGCCTCGGCGAAATGCTGCCGGCGGGTCTCCAGCGCCTGCTGGTTGGCCAGCAGGCGCTCCAGATCGCGCACTTCGGAGGGCCGGGCCAGCGCGGCCAGGGTCGCGGCGCGGAAAGCGCCAACGTCGTCCCCGACCAGATCGCTGGCCTCGCCCAGGGCGCGGCGCAGCTTGCCACCGGTAACCCGCCAGACCAGGGCGCGGTCGCGCGAATCGAATTCCTCGACACCCTGCACCGTTTCGATCACCTCCGGCCCGGACAGGCCCAGGCGGCCTTCCTCGGACATGATCAACGCATCGCACAGACGGCTGACGATGCCCATGCCGCCGAAGGCCCCGCACGAGCCGCCGATCAGCGCGATGACAGGAATACCCGCTGCCTGCGCGGCCAGCACGCCGCGCATGATTTCGGAGATGGCGATGAGGCCGGCGTTGGCCTCGTGCAGCCGCACTCCGCCGGAATCGACCAGCAGCAGCACGGCGCGCGGCCGTTCCCGCAGTGCGCGCCGCAGCAGCCCGCAGATCTTGGCGCCATGCACTTCGCCGACCGCGCCGCCGTTGAAGCGGCCTTCCTGGGCGGCGAACAGCAGCGGCATGCCGTCGAGCCTGGCGCTGCCGACCATGACGCCATCGTCGAAGGCCACCGGCGCATCCAGCAAGGCCAGGTGCGGACTGCTGTGGCGCTGTTGCGGCGGACACCACTCAAGCACGCTGCCGGGGTCCATCAGGCCGGCCACACGGGCGCGGGCGGAGGCCTCGAAGTAGCTCACCCGACGCAGCGTCATGTCGGACCGCCGGTACTGGTTTCGAAGGCCTGGGCAAGGCGCAGCCCGACCACCGCCGGGGTGGCGCCGGCATCGTTGATGGCCAGGCTGAGTCCGCCGGCGGCATGGCTCGCAGCGAAGTCGGCCAGCACCGCCTGCCAGATATCGCGAAACCCCACCGCCGAGGTGTTGACCTCCACGCGGCACACATGCGACGGCTCGCCAGCTTCCACCAGCACTTCCAGGTTGCCCGACGAGACCACTCCGCAGAGTGTGCTGCGCACCCCGACCGGACTGGGTGGGGAGTCGAATTCGAGGTTGAACTTTTCCAACGTACGCTCCTACCAGTTGCGGTATTTCTTCGGGGGCTCGTAGAGCCCGCCCGAGGCATGTACCAGTTCCTTGATGTTGCGCGCCGCCAGCAGGTCACGGGTCGCCTCGCGCGGGTCGATCCCCAGGTCCTGCGGACGCCGGATGATGCCGCGGTCGCGCAGGTTCTCGACCATGCGTTTGTCGCGCGCCAGGCCCACCGGCGTGTAGCCAGCCACGCCACGGATGGCCTGTTCGCGCTCTTCCGGGCTGCGGCAGAGCAGCAGGTTGGCGATGCCTTCCTCGGTGATGATATGCGACAGGTCTTCACCGTAGATCATGACCGGCGGCAGCTCCATGCCGGCGCTCTCGGCCAGCGCCCAGGCGTCGAGTTGTTCGACGAAGGCCGGCTGCATGTGTTCGCGGTAGGTCTCGACGATCTGCGCCACCAGCTTTTGGCCGCGTGGCATGGTGCCCGTGCCCTCGCCGCGCGCCTCGCGCCCGGCCCGCAGCCAGGCGGGGGAGGCATGCCGGCGGCCGCGCGCATCGGCGCCCATGTTGGGCGCGCCGCCGAAGCCGGCGATGCGGCCTTTGGTGGCGGTGGAACTGTTGCCGGCCAGGTCAATCTGCAGGGTGGAGCCGATGAACAGGTCGCAGGCATAGTGGCCGGCGGCCTGACAGAGGGCGCGGTTGGAACGCATGGTGCCGTCGGCACCGATGAAGAACACATCCGGCCGCGCCGCCACGTAGCGCTCCATCCCGACTTCCGAACCGAACGAATGCACCGACTGGACGAAGCCGGCCTCGATGGCCGGGATCAGGGTGGGATGCGGATTCAGCGCCCAGTGCGTGCAGATCTTGCCTTTGAGGCCCAGTTCGGCAGCATAGGTGGGCAGCAGCAGTTCGATGGCGGCGGTGTCGAAACCGATGCCATGGTTGAGGCGGGTGATGCCGTACTCGGCGTAGAGCCCCTTGATCGCGATCATCGCCGTCAGCACCTGGGTTTCGGTGATCAGCGCCG
The DNA here is from genome assembly GCA_018820745.1 of Gammaproteobacteria bacterium. Lineage (GTDB taxonomy): Bacteria > Pseudomonadota > Gammaproteobacteria > Burkholderiales > Thiobacillaceae > Thiobacillus. The sequence continues at coordinate 5,516 of JAHJNP010000112.1, read as the reverse complement.
GATCACGGGTAAACAGCGGCTCAACGTAATGCGGCGTCGGCGCGACCAAGGTGAAGTCCACCCAGTCGGCGGGAATATCCACGCGCGGCAGGCGATCGACGATCTCGTTGACCTGGGCGACGACAATGCCGCCCTTGAACGCGGTGGCCTCGACGATGACCGGCGTGTCCTCGGTATTGGGGCCGGTGTAGAGGTTGCCCTGGCGGTCGGCGGCCTGGGCGGCGACCAGCGCCACCTGCGGGGTCAGATCGACGAAGTAGCGAGCGTACAACTCCAGGTAGGTGTGGATCGCGCCGATGCGGATGCGGCCTGCTTCCACCAGTCTGGCCAGCCGACCGGCCTGCTGCCCGGAGAAGGAGAAATCCAGGCGCGCCACTTGGCCGCGTTCGATGATGTCGATATGTTCCGGCAGGGCCAGCACCGACTGCACCAGATGCAGCTCGCGTACTCGCGCCGGGTCGGTCTGTACCAGCGCACGGGCCAGGAAATCGGCCTGTTTCTGGTTGTTGCCCTCGATGCACAGGCGGTCGCCGGGTTCGATCAGCGCTTCCAGCAAGGCCACCGCCTGCCCGGCATCGACCTGTTTTCCCCGGGCCAGCGGGGCCGCGCGCGCCAAACGTGCTGCCCGATTGCGGGCCTGTCGATCCCAGCCGGCGGGTGGATGTTCAGCGCCTTGCATGCGGCTTGTTCTCCCTTGTGGCCGGCGCGTTCACTGGTTGATCGGCACCAGCAACACCGGAACAGGTGACCTCATCGTCACCTTGTGGGCCACCGAGCCGATCAGCATCTCGCCCAACTGGCTCTGGCCATGCGAGCCCAGCACGATGAGGTCGGCCTTGAGTTTTGCGGCCTGTTCCAGCAGCAACTCGGCGGTATTGCCTTCGAGAATCTGCACCGAGGCCAGCACCTCGCTGTGGGGGTGGTCCGGGTGCTCGGCGTCATAAGTGGCAAGGCCGTGCTGCAGATACTCGCTGACCCGCGCCTTGGCCTCGGCCTGCAGGTGCTCGATCTGGTCGTCAGAGAGGTAGGTGCGATACAGGTTGCGGTCGGCGGGCATGGGCGTATCGATGACGGTGACCAGATGCAGCCGCGCGCCGAAACGGCGGGCCATGCCGATCGCATGGTTCAGCACTTCGCAGCTGCGCGGCCCGCGGTCGGTCGCATAGAGGATGGTATCGATAGCATAGGTCATGGCGGACGCCTAAAAGTGGTTGGGCAGCCAGAGCGCAATGTCGGGGAACAGGCAGAGCAGCACGATGCCCACCACCATCAGGCCGATGAAAGGCAGCGTGCCCCAGACGATGCGGCTCAGCGGAATGTCCGGCGCGATGCCGTTGATGACGAACAGATTGAGACCCACCGGCGGGTGGATCAGGCCCATCTCCATGAGGATCGTCATGACGATGCCGAACCAGATCAGGTCGATGCCCAGGGCGTTGAGGCTGGGCAGAATGATCGGCGTGATCATCAGGATGATGGCCACCGGCGGCAGAAAGAAACCGAGCATCACGATGAACACGTTGACGCCGAGGAAGAACGCCCATTTGCCCAGTCCCAGTTCCACCAGCCATTGCGCCGCTTCCTGCGTCACCCCCAGGTAACTCATCACGAAGGTGAAGAGGAACGAGGTGGCGATGATCATCATGATCATCGTGCTCTCGCGGATGGTGCCGGTGAGGATGGCATCCATATCCTTGCGGTGCCAGCATTTGTACAGCGTGACCACCATCAGCAATGCACCCGCCGCACCGATCCCGGCGACTTCCGACGGCGTGGCCCAGCCGCCGTACATGGCGATCATGATCGCAGCGATCAGGGCCAGGAAAGGCAGGAAACGCGGCAGCGATTTCATACGGTCGCGCCAGGAGAAATGTTCGGCTTCCAGAATGGCGTGCTCATCCCCGGCGCTCAGTGCCTGACGGCGTTCGAGGCTGTACTTGAACACCACCCAGATCGCGAACAGCAACACCAGCATCAGGCCGGGGCCAACGCCGGCCATAAAGAGCTTGCCGATCGATTGCTCAGCGGCCAGACCATAGAGGATAAGCGTCAGCGACGGCGGGATGAGGATGCCCAGCGTGCCGCCGGCCGCGATCAGGCCCGTGGCCAGACCTTCCGAATAGCCGCGCCGCACCAACTGCGGAATACCCGAGGAACCGATCGCCGAACACGTCGCCGGACTCGACCCGCACATGGCCGCAAACACCGCACAGGCAAACACGTTGGCCAGCCCCAGGCCGCCGGGAATGCGGTACAGCCACGCGTTAAGCGAACTGTAGACATCGGCGCCGGCGCGCGATTTTCCGATCGCCGCGCCCATCAGCACGAACAGGGGGATCGTCAGCAGGGTGAAATTATTCAGCTCCGAGAACAAGGTCTCGGCAACCGACTGCATCATCGGAGGCGGCATGAAGCCCGCCATGAAAACCAGCGCCGACAGCCCAAGGGCAAACGCGATGGGCATTCCGGAAAAGAGCAGCAGCAAGGTCACGCCTGCATACAGCAGGCCGATGGTCGAGGTATCCATTTATTAGTTGACCTTTTTCGCAAACATGCCGCGCAGCACCGGCAGGGCTTCAACCGTCTGAACCAGCAGTTGCAAAGACAGCGCGCTCATGCCGATCGCCATGAACAGATAGGGAATCCACATCTTGGGTGCCCAGATGCTTTCCGTTACCCAGCCTTCTGAATACGCTTCGTGAAAATACGTCCAGGCGTTCCACGCGACGAACGCGCAGAACAGCAGCGAGAGCAGATCGCCGACCAGATAGCGCACGCGGTTGGCGCGCGCCGAGAGTATGTGATCCATGATTTCAATGGTGACGTGGCCGCGTTGCAGCTGCGTGTAGCCCGCACTCATGAAGGTGGAGACGATGAGCATGAAAATGGAAAGCTCCAGCCCCCAGTCGAGCGGCGACGCGAAGTAATAGCGCATGATCACGCCATAACAGACGACACCGGCGGTGATCACGATGATCACCGCCGACAGGTAGCCCGTGAGGATATTGAACTGCCGAACCAGCCAGGCAAAACCTCGCCAGACTGTTCGGACTGCGGTCGCTGGCGTGACAACCGCAGGTTCGGCTGGAATACTCACTTCACCGCAGACGCCATGTCCAGCAGCCGCTTGCCGTTGGGCACATCCTCAGCAAAGCGCTTGTAAGCGGACGCCTTGGCGACTTTGACCCACTTGTCGAAGGCGGCCTGGTTCATGTCCACAACCTTGACGCCCGCTTTTTCGTAGACTTCGGCCAGGCGTTTGTCGTCGGCCTTGGCACCGGCCATGGCGAACGGCTCGAGTGACGTCCCGACGTCCGTCATGATTTTCTGCTGCGCCGGGGTCAGCGTCTCCCAGGCGGACATCGAGATCAGCAACGGTTCAAACATGAACCAGAAGGATTTGTCGCGGGCCGTGGTCACCGACTTCGACACTTCGTACAACCGGTAACTGATCAGCGAAGTGCTGGACGTCATGGCGGCATCGAGCACGCCGGTCGACATGGCGCTGTAGATTTCGCTCGACGGCAGGTTGATGGCACCGCCTTCGGCGCCCTGGATCATCTGATCCATGGTCTTGTCGCCGCCACGGATCTTCAGGCCCTTGGCGTCTGCCGGATTGACGATGGGATTGCCACGACTGGCGATGCCGCCGGCCTGCCATACCCAGGTAATGATCTTGATGCCCTTGGATTCGAGAATCCGGTTGAGTTCGGCACCGATCGGCGCGGTCTTCCAGCGCAGACCCTGTTCATAGCTCTGCACCAGCGCAGGCATCAGGGTCAGGGTGACTTCAGGCACTTCGCCACCGCCATAGGCCAACGGCAGCACCGACATGTCCAGGGTGCCCTTGCGCAGCGCGCCGAACTGGCTTTTGGTTTTCATCAGCGAACTGCCGGGATAGATCTCGACTTTGAGCGAGCCGTTGCTGCGCTTTTCCACTTCAGCGGCGAATTTTCTGGCCAGCTGGTCGCGGAAGTCGCCACCGTCGCCGGTCGATGCCGGGAACTGGTGCGAGAGCTTGATGACGCGCGGCGCATCGGCCTGCGCCACATTGCCCAGCAGCAGCGAAAATACGCCAACGATCGTCCCGATGGCGAAGCGCCTGGATATTGCCTTCATTTAAGTCTCCTCATTATTTTGCAGGCTGGCACTCGACGGAGGCAGCCACGAATCGAACCCACGACCATACTGTCGTGTATACAAGATATCAGCAATTGTATTTATCGCAAGGTAGTATGTAAATATATGTGGCCCACCCATTACGAGAACCCAGTGAAACCAAACCCGTCCGAATCCACCCATATCCGGCTGTCCGAGCAATTGGGCGAGGCCATTGAGGAGCGCATTGTCACCGGGCAATACCGGCCTGGCATGCGCCTTGACGAGCAGATCCTTGCCACCGAGTTCGGCGTCTCGCGCACCCCGGTGCGCGAAGCCCTGATCCAGTTGGCAACCGCAGGCCTGGTGGAGATGCGCCCCCGCCGCGGCGCCATCGTCCCGAAAACCGACCCGGCCCGTCTTTGCGAGATGTTCGAAGTCATGGCCGAACTGGAAGCCCTGTGCGGCAAGCTCGCCGCCCGCCGCATCAGCCCGGCAGGTCTGGAGCAGTTGATCGCCGCCCATCAAGCCTGCCTGGAGGCTCGCGAATCCGGCGATACGGACCAGTACTACCGGCTCAACGAAGTCTTCCACCATCTGATCTACGCCGCCAGCCAGAACACTTTTCTGGCGAATCAGGCCTCTGCCCTGCACCGTCGCCTACGGCCCTACCGACGTCTGCAATTGCGGGTACGCAACCGCATGTCGGTCTCCTTCCAGGAACACCAAGCCGTTGTCGAGGCCATCCAGGCCGGCGATGGGGAGGCCGCGGCCGAAAGCCTGCGAGCCCATATCACGGTGCAGGGGGAACGGTTCGCCGACCTCGTCGCCTCGTTGTCGAGCATCGCTCGCGAACCCGTCAGCCCGGCTGAAAGCACCACGCTGGAGTCCGCCACCGACCTCTAGTCGGCCGGAACCCTATCCCGAAGCGGTGTCACGCGACGGGCCGCGCGTGGAACTTGTCACGCGGGGAATGCGCATTCAGGTTCCGAATGAGACAGCAGACGTTCAGGCAGCCTGCTTCAGGTGATCAGCCACCGTCCGGAAGCAGCATGAAAAAGGGGACGCCGCAGCGTCCCCTTTGAAGTTTCAGCCAACGATCACTTGACCTTGGGATCCAGCTCGCCCTTGTCGTAGCGCTTCTGCATGTCTTCCAGGCTGTAGACCTTTGTGATCTTGCTGGCCTGGCCCGCTGCGCCGAAGGCTTCGTAGCGATTCCGGCAAATGTCGCTCATGCCCTTGGTGGCTTCCTTGAGGAATTTGCGCGGATCGAAGTTGGACTTGTTTTCCGCCAGGTGCTTGCGGATAGCGCCGGTGGATGCCATCCGCAGGTCGGTGTCGATGTTGACCTTGCGCACGCCGTTCTTGATGCCTTCGACGATTTCGCTGACCGGCACGCCATAGGTCTGGCCCATGTC
>JAHJNP010000111.1 GCA_018820745.1 Gammaproteobacteria bacterium | reverse complement strand
CGTCGAACTCTTCCTCGTGGGTGGCCTGCTTGAATAGATCTAACAGTGCTTTCATGGCTGTGTCCTCACCCCTAAATTAATAACGTTCCAGATCGATGTCGATGCCCAGCGATCGGATTTCCTTCACCAGCACATTGAAGGATTCCGGCATGCCCGCCTCGATTTTGTGATCGCCCTTGACGATGCTTTCGTACACCTTGGTACGGCCATTCACATCGTCGGACTTCACGGTGAGCATTTCCTGCAGCACATAGGATGCGCCGTAGGCTTCGAGTGCCCACACTTCCATTTCACCGAAGCGCTGGCCACCGAACTGCGCCTTGCCGCCCAGCGGTTGCTGGGTGACCAGCGAGTACGGTCCGGTTGAACGCGCGTGCATCTTGTCGTCGACCAGGTGATGCAGCTTCAGCACGTGCTTGTAACCCACCGTCACCTGGCGATCGAAGGCTTCACCGGTCTGGCCGTCATACAGCGTGACCTGACCGCCCTCGGGCAGGCCGGCCAGCGTGAGCATTTGACGGATTTCCTCTTCCGAGGCGCCGTCGAATACCGGCGAGGCAAACGGCACGCCTTTTTTAAGGTTGCGCGCAAGCTCAAGGATTTCATCGTCGCTAAAGCCGTCGATGTCTTCCGCCTTGCCTGACTGGTTGTAAATTTTCTTCAGGAAACCACGCAGATCCTTCACCAGCGTCTTGGTCTGCGCCGCCAGCATTTCGCCGATTTTCTCACCCAGACCCTTGGCAGCCCAACCGAGGTGGGTTTCCAGAATTTGGCCGATGTTCATCCGCGACGGCACGCCGAGCGGGTTCAGCACGATGTCGACCGGACGGCCGTCTTCCATGAAGGGCATGTCCTCGACCGGAACGATCTTCGACACCACGCCCTTGTTGCCGTGACGGCCGGCCATCTTGTCGCCGGGCTGCAGGCGGCGCTTGACCGCAATGTAGACCTTGACCATCTTCTGCACGCCGGGCGGCAATTCGTCGCCGGCGGTGAGTTTTTTCTTTTTCTCTTCGAACATCGCATCGAACTCGATGCGTTTCTGCGTCAGGCTGTCTTTCAGCGACTCGACCTGGCGGCTGGCATCGTCGTCGGCCAGACGGATGTCGAACCAGTCGTGGCGGTTCACCGACTCCAGGTAGTCCCGGGTGACCTTGCTGCCCTTGGCGAGCTTTTTCGGACCGCCATTGGCGACCTTCAAATGCAGCAGTCTTTCCAGGCGCGCAAATGTATCGTCCTCGACAATCCGCATGCGGTCGGTCACATCCTTCTTGTATTCGACCAGTTGCGTGTCGATGATCGACTGTGCACGGCCATCCCGTTCAATGCCCTCACGGGTGAACACGTGCACGTCGATCACCACGCCAGACATGCCGGACGGCACCTTGAGGCTGGTGTCTTTCACGTCGCTGGCCTTTTCGCCGAAGATGGCACGCAGCAGTTTTTCTTCCGGGGTCAGTTGGGTCTCGCCCTTAGGCGTGACCTTGCCGACCAGCACGTCGCCCGACTCGACTTCCGCGCCGACGGCGATAATGCCGGAGTCATCCAGCCGTCCCAGCTGGCGCTCGGCCAGGTTGGAGATGTCACGGGTGATTTCTTCCGGGCCGAGCTTGGTGTCGCGTGCCACCACCGACAGTTCCTCGATGTGGATCGAGGTGTAGCGGTCTTCGGCAACGACTTTCTCGTTGATCAGGATCGAGTCTTCGAAGTTGTAGCCGTTCCACGGCATGAAGGCGACCAGCATGTTCTGCCCCAGCGCCAACTCGCCCATGTCGGTCGATGCGCCATCGGCGATGACGTCGCCGCGGGCGATCGAGTCGCCCACCTTCACCAGCGGTCGCTGGTTGATGTTGGTGTTCTGGTTGGAACGCGTGTACTTGATCAGCGAGTAGGTATCGACGCCGATTTCACCTTCGCGCGCCTCCTCGTCGTGCACGCGGATCACGATCCGGCTGGCATCGATGTAATCGACGATGCCGCCGCGATGCGCGGTGACCACCGTGCCGGAGTCGACCGCTGCGGTGCGCTCGATGCCGGTGCCGACGAAGGGCTTTTCCGGACGCAAGCACGGTACCGCCTGACGCTGCATGTTCGAACCCATCAGCGCGCGGTTGGCGTCGTCGTGCTCAAGGAAAGGAATCAGCGAGGCCGCAACCGACACGATCTGCGCCGGCGCCACGTCCATGAATTCGATGCGGTCAGGCGTCGACAGGGTGAATTCATTCTTGAAGCGGCACGACACCAGGTCGTCGGTGAACTTGCTCTTGGCATCGAGTTCAGCGTTGGCCTGCGCGATCACGAACTTGCTCTCTTCGATCGCCGACAGGTATTCGATTTCATCGGTCACCTTGTTGTTGATGACTTTCCGGTAGGGCGTTTCGATGAAGCCATACCAGTTGGTGCGGGCGAACAAGGCCAGCGAGTTGATCAGGCCGATGTTCGGGCCTTCCGGCGTTTCGATCGGACACACGCGGCCATAGTGGGTCGGGTGCACGTCGCGCACCTCGAAGCCTGCGCGTTCGCGGGTCAGACCGCCCGGTCCCAGCGCCGAAACACGGCGCTTGTGGGTAATCTCGGACAGCGGGTTGGTCTGGTCCATGAACTGCGACAACTGGCTGGAGCCGAAGAATTCCTTGATCGCCGCCGACACAGGCTTGGCGTTGATCAGGTCATGCGGCATCAGGTTGTCGGACTCGGCCTGCGACAGGCGCTCGCGGACCGCGCGCTCGACCCGCACCAGACCGGCGCGGAACTGGTTCTCTGCCAGCTCACCGACCGAACGCACGCGGCGGTTGCCGAGGTGATCGATGTCGTCGATCTCTCCGCGGCCGTTGCGCAACTCGACCAGAATCTTGATGACTGCAACGATGTCTTCGGTCGACAGCGTGCCGGTGCCGGTCAGCTCGTCGCGACCGATGCGGCGGTTGAACTTCATCCGGCCCACGGCCGACAGGTCGTAGCGGTCTTCGTTGAAGAACAGGTTGCCGAACAGGGCATTCACCGCATCTTCAGTAGGCGGCTCGCCCGGACGCATCATGCGGTACATCGCCACCTTGGCGGCATAATCGTCGGTGGTGTCGTCGGCCCGCAGCGTTTGCGAGATGAAGGCGCCGTGATCGAGGTCGTTGGTGTAGAGCGTGTTGAATTTCTCAACCTTGGCTGCCGCCAGCGCAACCAGTAGCTCCTCGGTGATCTCGTCGTTGGCGCGCGCCACCAGCTCACCGGTATCGGTGTTGACCACATCGTGCGCCAGAACACGGCCCACCACGAACTCGGCAGGCACCGCCCATTTCTTGACGCCGGCGGCGTCAAGCTCGCGAATGTGCTTGGCCGTGATGCGCTTGTCCTTGGCGACGATGACGTGATCATCCTTGCCGCAAATGTCGAAACGGGCAAGCTCGCCGCGCAGGCGCTCGGGCACCAGTTCGAACTGCACACCCTGGGTGTTGACGTAGAACGTGTCCTTGGCGAAGAAGTCGTCCAGAATGCTGGCCGGCGTGTAGCCCAGCGCCTTCAGCAGAATGGTGACCGGCATCTTGCGACGGCGGTCGACCCGGAAGAACAGGATGTCCTTGG
>JAHJNP010000110.1 GCA_018820745.1 Gammaproteobacteria bacterium | reverse complement strand
TGCCAGCCGCGACACGCCGGCACCGAGCGAGGCGCCGATGACCGAGATGCTCGGCCAGGCGCCGGCGATGCAGGAAGTGTTTCGCGCTATTGGCCGTCTTGCGCAGTCGCACGCCACCGTGCTCATCACCGGTGAATCGGGCAGCGGCAAGGAACTGGTCGCGCGTGCCCTGCATCGCCACAGTCCCCGCGCGACCGGGCCGTTCATCGCGCTCAACACGGCGGCCATTCCCAAGGACCTGCTGGAATCCGAACTGTTCGGCCACGAGCGCGGCGCATTCACCGGCGCCGCCGCGCAGCGGCGCGGCCGCTTCGAGCAGGCCGATGGCGGCACCCTGTTCCTCGACGAAATCGGCGACATGCCGTCCGAACTGCAGACCCGCTTGCTGCGCGTGCTGTCCGACGGCCAGTTCTATCGCGTCGGCGGGCACACGCCGATCAAGGTCAACGTGCGGGTGATTGCCGCCACCCACCAGGATCTGGAAGTGCGGGTGCGCGAAGGCCTGTTCCGCGAGGATCTGTTCCATCGGCTGAACGTCATCCGGCTGCGGCTGCCGGCATTGCGCGAGCGGCGCGAGGACATCCCCCTGCTGGTGCGGCATTTCATGCAGAAAAGCGCGCGCGAGCTGGGAATGGAGGCCAAGGGCGTGTCGGAGGCGGCGATGAAGACGCTGGTCAACCTGCCGTGGAGCGGCAACGTGCGGCAGCTCGAAAACGTCTGCCATTACCTGACCGTGATGGCGCCCGGCCAGGTGGTCGAGGTGAGCGATCTGCCCGCCGACTTGATGCAGGGCAACGTCGTGCCACAAGCGGGCGACTGGCTGCAAAGCCTGGCGGCCGAGGCGAGCGCACGGCTGGCGCGCGGCGAGGCGGCGATTCTCGACGAGCTTACCCAGGCCTACGAAAAAACCCTGATCGAAGTGGCGCTGCGTCACACCGGTGGGCGCCGCATCGAGGCCGCGCACTTGCTCGGCTGGGGGCGCAATACCCTGACGCGCAAAATTCATGAACTGGGAATGGATGCCGCATCCGAGGCGGATGAGGCCAGATGATCGTCTGGGTGCGCGCTTGAAAGCAGCAACAAAAAAGCCGACACGCAGTCGGCTTTTTTGGTTCTGGACGGGCGTCAGGCGGCCTGAGCCTCTTCCAGCAGTTTCTGCATTTCGCCCTTCTGGTACATCTCGATCATGATGTCGCAGCCGCCGACGAGCTCGCCTTTCACATACAGCTGGGGGAAAGTCGGCCAGTTGGCGTAGTGCTTCAGGTTTTCGAAAATTTCCGGGTCGGCCAGCACGTTGACTGCCAGAAAGTCGTTCACGCCGCAGGCCTGCAGCACTTGCGCCGCGCGCGACGAAAAGCCGCACTGCGGAAACTGGGGCGTGCCTTTCATGTACAGCACGACGGTGTTGGTGGTGACTTGGTCACGAATGCGGTCTAGCGCGGTCATCTGGGGCTCCTGATCAATACTTGAGTGGAATACTCGGGAATTATACGCGCGCCGCTGCCCGCGTCAAGCCGGTTTGGGCGTTCGCTGATAGGGGCTGATGAAGGCCTTGTGAAACAGATGCGGGATCAGCAGATGCGCGGGCATGCGCAGCCAATGGGCGCGCACGAAGGCGGCCAGGCGTGCGGCCGGCGTGAAGGGATCCGCGCAGCTCGCATGGTCGGGCGCCAGCACGCGGGTGAAGATGCGGTCCATCAGCGCGAGCGTGGCGCGGTTGGGCGCCAGCTTGGCCAAGGTGGTCATGGCGCTGTCGGGAACCGGCGTGTCGAGGAAAAAGTGTAGATAACGCAGGGCATAGAACAGCGAGCGGCCCAGTTGCAATTCGTCGGCGCGCGCAGTCAGACGTGGCCAGAAATCGCGATCCACGGCAGCGTCGCGCAGCAGCAGGTCGAGGTCAGTCAGGTCGCGCAGGCCGTGCGGCAGTTCGCCGTCGTGAAACAGGTGGGTGGCCGAATGCAGGATGCGGTCTTCCGCCGCCAGCACATAGACGCCGGGCAGATCCGCCACCTCGACGGCGCGGCTGCGCAGCTTGGCGGAATCCGGGTGGTAGCGTGCGGTATCGGGCAGGATCGCGTGATGCACGTCGATCACGGTGGCGCGCTGGACGTGCTGCATCGGGGGGATCTCGTGCATCCAGCGCCGGTAGTAGCGCTTGTCGTATTCCGACAGCCCGCTGGCATGCCAGCCCGCCAGCATGAGCGAGGATTCGGCCTGCTTCAGCCGCTCGCGCGGCACCAGAATGTCGATATCGTTGAACAGCCGTCCTGCCGCAGCGGGCAGGTTAGCGGCGACGTAGGCCGCGCCCTTGAGCACGATCAGCGGACTGTCGAGATTGGCCAGTGCGGCGCGAAGCTGTTGCAGTTCCCAGCGCACCGCCGTTTGCTGCTTGCGGGCCAGCGTCTCGGCGGCGTCGAAATGCCAGCGCGCCACCGCCGGTATTGCAGCCGTCAGCCCGTGCTGGCCAAAGCGGTGCGCCAGACGTGCCAGCAGTCCCGCCGCCCGGGCCTGACGCACCAGGATGTCCCACTCGCTGATGGCAAAGCGAGTGACGATGTCGGGCGAACGCAGGGTGCGGGAAAGCAAATGGCCGGATAAGGTGTTCATGGTTTCAGGACGTGCGGCGTTCGGCCAGACGATCGAACGTGGCGATGGCCTCGTCCAATGCGCTGTAGCGGAAATCGTAACAGTCGGTCTGATCAATCAGCGCGGTGCCGACGCGGAAGCCATCCGCCCCGAGGTGGCTGTAGTTGAATGCATTTTGCGCCAGAAACATGAAGGTCTGCGCCTGCGAACGCGGTGTCAGGGTGGCCGGCGCGCCGGCTTCCCACTTGGGGAAAATCACCCAGCCGGGGCGCGCCATTTCGTGCTGGCGCCGCACGCTGTCCCGGGGCGGCCGCATGTGCGCCACCGTGCCCTTGACCGTGTCGTGCGAGGCGCGGTTGATATAGACGTCCGGGGCAAATTGGCGAATGACGTCGATCGACTGGTTTTTCAGGCTGACCGGCCGCGGCAGCGGTTGGATCAGTCCGGTCTTGCGGTCGATCAGGGTGAGCTCGTCGGACAGCAGGCGCCAGCCCGACAGCACCAGCCCGGCCGCCAGTGTGCTCTTGCCGGAGCCGGGCGGGGCGGGCAGGATCGCCGCCAGACCATTCTTCTCGACCACGGCCGCATGGATGATCAGGTACTGGTGCGCCTGCGTCGACACGCACCAGTTGAGCCCCCATTCCAGCATCGGAAACGCCTGGTCGAGCGGCAGCGGCTTGAAGGGCTGCAGGCCGTCGAACGAAAATGCGGCCTGTGGACGCAGCCAGCGGCGCAGGTTGGCGGGCGGGTTCACCGACACGTGGAAGTCGGCAAAGGCCTCGTGCATGCTGCGCACCTCGAACTGGCCGTAGAGTTCGGCCAAGCCTTTCGCTACGCTCGGAATGCGCGATTGCACCTTGAGCGAAAATGGCCCGGTGCGCATCCATACGCCGGCGCCGGCCAATTGCCGACGCAACTCGGCGGGCGGCAGTTGCAGCAGTTTCATGCGGATTCCAGCAGACCGATTTTGCGTAGACTGTTGAGTGTCTCTTCAGCCAGTTGTTGGAGTTGCGGCGTCTCCGCCACGCTGAGGCGGGTTGCCAGTTCGGCAGCGATCTCGGTCGAGGTATAACCGGGATGGTCGCGACAGGCCTGATACAGCGCCAGCGTTAGTGGCTTCAGATAATGGGTGTCGCCCGACGCTGCATCATAGACGACCGCTTCGTCCCCCCAACTTTTCAGCAGGCGTGACGGAGTCGACGAAGCATGGGTCATTGGACCGATCAGAGGGAACAGCCGCGCTCATTCAGCATGGCGAACGTATCCTTCAACGCCGCGCCGTTGCCCGAGTAGTTGCTTTGGAACAGGTCTATGATTTCGCCAGGCGTGTAACCGTAGTTAACGTTCGGATGCGCCGCATTGAGCAAGGCTCCGACAGCATGGAAGCCCAGGTTTTCGGAAATGGGGTCACCCCCGAGGTTACCGAAAGCATTGCCGTTAGTGCAGTCAGACGGCGCGCCTGCCGGGTTCGCGGGTTGGTTATTTTGGTTGCTTTGTGTGGAACTGCAGGTATGACTGCCGCCATGCAAGAATAAGACGTCGAGCAGGGTATAGGCTACGCCATTGCAATCAACGTAGTCAGTGACCCCGAAAACGTCGTTGAAAGTTTGAGTCGTGCTGTAGCCGGCCGTTGCCCACGCACCAAGGTGCTGGCACCGCCCCCAATAGCCCGGGGTGCAGCCTTCACACCTCACATTGTCGGGGGCGGACAGGTTACCGGAAGCCATCCCGGAAACCGTGCACTGGTTGGCCCATACCGGGCGGCTGGCCAGCGTGAAGACTGCCGATACGCCGAGTGCGGCGCCGGTCAATTTGCGGCGGGACTGGTCGATCGCCTCGCCTTGCGATGCCTCGGGCGGGGTGTCTTGAGTGTCGGGTGTGTGGTCAGACATGGCAGGCCTCGATAATCGTTTGGATTTTGTCCCAATTATTACAGCAAGAATCGCACCAATATACATCGAACCGGCCTGAAATGACCGTCGCATGGCGCATGCGGCTGTTCCGGGCCTTTTCCGTATTCCGCCCGAGTGTAAATTATTCCGACAGTTCGCCGCCGCTGACGCGCAGGATCCCCGACAGGTCAGCCCAACTTTGAGGATGCGGGACGCCGCCCTCGCGCAACAAGGCCAGGACGGCATCCGCCTGATCGTAGCCATGTTCCAGCAGCAACGCGCCGCCGGGTTTGAGGTGGGCGCAGGCCGCGGCGGTGAGTTGGCGCAGGTCGGCGAGGCCGTCATGGCCGGCGGCGAGCGCGGTCAGCGGCTCGAAGCGCACGTCGCCGCGCGCCAAGTGGGGATCGGCGGCGGCAATGTAGGGCGGGTTGCCGACAATGAGGTCGAAGCGCCGCCCGGCGAGCACCCTGGGG
>JAHJNP010000109.1 GCA_018820745.1 Gammaproteobacteria bacterium | reverse complement strand
CCGGCAGGCAGTGCATGAAGACGGCGTCGGATTTCGCCACCTGCATCATGTCGGCATCGACCTGCCAGTCGGCGAAGGCTTTCATCCGTTCGGCGTTTTCGTCTTCCCAGCCCATGCTGGTCCACACGTCGGTGGTCACCAGGTCGGCTCCGCGGCAGGCGTCCATCGGGTCGGCAAAGCTCTCGAAATGGTCGGTGCCGTAGAGGTTGGCGCGCTCGGGCTCGACTTCATAGCCCGGCGGGGTCGACACGTGCACGTTGAAATCGAGCATTTCTGCCGCCTGCAGCCAGGTGTTGCACATGTTGTTGGAGTCGCCGACCCACGCCACCGTCTTGCCCTTGATCGAGCCGCGCTGCTCGATGAAGGTGAAGATGTCGGCGAGGATCTGGCACGGATGATATTCGTTGGTCAGGCCATTGATCACCGGCACCCGCGAGTGGCTGGCGAAGCGCTCGATGATCTCCTGCTCGAAGGTGCGGATCATCACGATGTCGACCATGCGCGAGATGACCTCGCCGGCGTCTTCCACCGGCTCGCCGCGGCCCAGCTGGGTGTCGCGCGTGTTGAGGTAGATCGCGGTGCCGCCGAGCTGGTGCATGCCCGCCTCGAACGAGAGCCGGGTGCGGGTCGAGCTTTTCTCGAAAATCATCGCCAGGGTGCGGTCGACCAGCGGGTGATACGGCTGGTAGCGCTTGAAGCGCGACTTGATCAGCCGTGCGCGCTCGAACAGATACAGCAGCTCATCGCGCGTCAGGTCCTTGAATTGCAGGAAATGCTTCAGCATCACGCCGCCTGCTGCAGATAGGTTTTGACGATGCCGGCCACCGCCGCCACCAGCGCGTCGACCTCGGCCGCACCGTAAATCAGCGGCGGCACCAGGCGGACGACGGTGTCGGCAGTGACGTTGATCAGCACGCCGGCGTCGCGCGCCACCGCCACCAGCTCACCGCACGGGCGGTCGAGTTCGAGCCCGATCATCATGCCCTCGCCACGGATGTCGACCACGCCATGCACGCCATCGAGCGCTGCGCGCAAGCCGCTGCGAATCGCCTCGCCGCGCATCCGCGCGTTGTCGAGCAGCTTGTCATCCTCGATGGCGTCGAGCGTCGCCAGCGCCGCCGCGCACGCCAGCGGGTTGCCGCCGAAGGTCGAACCGTGGCTGCCGGGCGTGAACACCTCGGCCGCCGCGCCGCGCGCAAGGCAGGCGCCGATCGGCATCCCCGAGCCGAGGCCCTTGGCCAACGCGATCACGTCGGGCATCACGCCCGAATGCTGGAAGCCGAACCAGGTGCCGGTGCGGCCAATGCCGGTCTGCACCTCGTCCAGCATCAGGAGCCAGCCGTGGGCATCGCAAATCGCACGCAACTCTGCCAGGTAGTCGGGCGCCATCAAATTGACGCCGCCTTCGCCCTGCACCACCTCGACCAGCACGGCGACCACGCTCTTGTTGTGCTCGGCGACGTGGCGAACCGCCTCCAGGTCGTTGAACGGCACCCGCGCGAAGCCCGACAGCAGCGGCTCGAACCCGGCCTGGATCTTGCGGCTGCCGGTCGCGGTCAATGTCGCCATGGTGCGGCCGTGGAAGGCCTTTTCCATCACGATGATGGTTGGCACCTCGACGCCCTTGCCGTGGCCATACAGCCGCGCCAGCTTGATCGCCGCCTCGTTGGCCTCGCAGCCCGAGTTGCAGAAGAAGGCGCGGTCCATGCCGGCCAGTTCGCACAGCCGGTCGGCCAACTCTTCCTGGCGCGGCACGCGATACAGGTTGGACGAATGGATCAGGGTCGCAGCCTGGTCGGCAATCGCCTTCACCAGTTTCGGGTGCGCATGGCCCAGTCCGTTCACCGCCACGCCGGCGACCGCGTCGAGATAACGCTTGCCGGCCTCATCCCACAGGTAGGCACCTTCGCCGCGCACGAACGCAACCGGCTGGCGCGCATAGGTATTCATCAAATGTGTTGTCATGGCAGGTCTCTACAGGCTGTCAAATCACGCTGCAGTATTTGAAGATGAAAGCAGCGGAATAGAAAACGGCGGCCTAAGCCGCCGTGCTTGTCATGCAGCGCCTTGATTATAGGCTGAAAAGCGCCGAGTGAGACATCCCGGTTGCCATGAAGAACAGCATCGGAATCGACAGCATGGTGTTGGTGCGCGATGCCAGGAAGGCCACCCGGCGTGCCGTGTTTTTCTCATCGTCGGTCGCCGGCACCATGCCCAGAATCTTCTTCTGGTTCGGCCAGATCAGCGCCCACACGTTGAACAGCATGATGGTGCCGAGCCAGGCGCCGATGCCGATCGGACCCATGCCGTTGCGCAGCAGAAAGGCGTCCATGAAATACGGGCCCAGCAAGGCGGCGCCGGCGAGCCAGGTCACCAGTGCGGACCAGCGGAAGAACAGCAGGGCGCGCGGCGCAACGTGTTTGGTGATGCCCGCCGCGGTGCCGTCGGCACCGGCATTTTTCAGTGCCGCCACCTGAACGAAGTTGAAGTAATACAGCAGGCCGATCCACATGATGCCTGCCATGAAATGGATCCAGCGGGACAGCGCGGAGACGATATCGATATTTTCCATTGCTTAATTCCCCTTAACCCAAAAAGTTTCTGGCAAAGACATACAACACAACGGTGAGCACAACGCCGGCAATGACGGTGCCCCACAGCGAATCCAGCGGGTTTTTCATATTCTCTCCTCAGCTTGAAATGTTTGAACGAATTGTTGACCATTTTGGTCAGGCAATCCGCCGCCAGTATCTTCAAAATGCCCTGATCACGCAAGCCACCTCCCCGCTTCACCCTTCAGGCTGCGTGCTAAAATCCGGCAACTTCTTACAACCGCCTGCCCACTCATGGATGACGCATCCGCCAACGCCCCCTTCATCATTCGCGGCATCACCACCGGAGGCGCCCGGTTTCGCCCGAGCGACTGGGCCGATCGCCTGGCGGGTGCGTTCGCGGTGATCGACCCCAACAACCGCACCAATTATTCGCCTTACGTGCAACCCACCACGCTGGACGGCGTCCCCTGCGTGGTGGTGGACAAAAGGCTCAGGGACGCCGATGCCAACGCCTACCGTTTTCTGCAGGTTTTTGCCCGCAGCAATGAATTGCAGACCGAAAACGCCGACTGAATCGGGCCAAGCCGAGAATTAAAAAACGCCGCAGATGCGGCGTTTTTTAATTGTGCTGCGCTGGTTTTACCCATGCAGCGCCTGGGCGTCAGACGCTCAGGCGGCCATGCTTTTGACCGCCATGGACAGGCGGCTCTTGTGGCGTGAAGCCTTGTTCTTGTGAACGATTTTCTTGTCGGCGATGCTGTCGATCAGGCTCATGGAAGCCTGGAACACCTGCTGCGCAGCAGCCTTGTCGCCGGCTTCGATCGCTTTGCGCACTTTCTTGATGGCAGTGCGGAATTCCGAGCGCTGGCTCATGTTGCTGTCGCGCTG
>JAHJNP010000108.1 GCA_018820745.1 Gammaproteobacteria bacterium | reverse complement strand
TGCGCCGGGCCCGCCGGGGTGGGCAAGACGCTGACCGCCGAGGTGTATTCGGAAATCATCCAGCGCCCCTTGTACCGCGTGCATTCCGGGCAACTGGGGCTGAACGTGGCGGCGATGGAGACCGCGCTCAAGGACGTGCTGACCCGGGCACAGCGCTGGGGCGCGGTGATGCTGATCGACGAGGCGGATGTCTACATCAAGCGCCGCGACGACAACATCGCCATGAACGCCGTGGTCGGCGTGTTCCTGCGCGTGCTGGAATATTTCAACGGCCTGCTGTTCCTCACCACCAATCGGGTGGATGACATCGACGAGGCCATCGTCTCCCGCTGCATCGCCATGATCCGCTACGAGCCGCCCGATAGCGAAGCCCGGCGCAGGATCTGGCAGGTGATGCTGGAGCAGTTCGCGCTGGCGATCGACGACGCCCTGCTGGACGAGCTGGTCGCGCTATTTCCCAGCGCCAGCGGCCGCGACATCAAAGGGCTGGCCAAGCTGGCAGCCAAGTTTTGCAGCCATAAGCAGGTCCAACCTAGTGCCGAGGTGTTCAGGCGCTGCTCGATATTTCGCGGCATGGCACTGGACCGGCCCGCGCAGCAGCCTTGTTCCGTATGACACAGCTACAGGAGAAACCCATGCAAGCACGCATCACCTTCGAAGGCGAACACGTCGACATGGCCTCGCCGGACGAGATAGCCGCTGGCATCGGCGTGGCCAGCGAGGTGTTCTCGCACCATCAAGCCGACCCGCTGGCCTGTGCGGCGGCCCAGCAAAAGCTGGAGAAAAACGAGCCGCTGACAAAGGACGAAGCCCTGCTGTGCGTGGTCTGGCAGACGGCGGAGGACAAGGCCTTCCGCGCCGTCACCCTGAACTGGATGGTCCGGGGGGACATCGACATCTGGCTCGCCGTGAGCCCGGACACGCAATGACCGTCGAACAACTGATCACCGCACTGCAGCAGATGCCCGGGCAGGCGGTGGTGCTGCTCGAAGGGGATGCGGGCTATTCGCTGGTCGGCGGCCTCGGCTTCGAGGAAAACGGCAACGGCATTCCGGACGAAGTCATTCTGTTGCCGTCGATGGAAGACGACTAGCAGCCCCTATCCACCACGCATACAACGCACCAAGGAGAACGAAGAAATGGGAACGCACATCAAGACCACCGAGGACGGGCGCACGCTGCAAGTCATCGGTCGCGCCCTTTTTCTGGACGGCGTGAAGGAGGCCGAGTGGCTGATTCCGATCGTCCAGCACCCCAACTGGAAAGCCATCCTCGAAGCGGTGCCCAAGGCCACCCACCTGGCCGGGCGCGTTCCGCTCACCTGGGACGAGGCGCTCGTTGCGCAGGCCGCGCTGAACGAAGCGCGTGAAGAATATGAATCCAGCCCGACGGGCATCGCCGAGCGCCTGCGCCGTTCGATCAACGTCGTCACCTCGATCCGCGACTGAGCCGCACATGATCTACATCGTTGAAATTCCCCACCAGAAACGCCCGCATGCCTGGTTCGCATTCAGCCGCGAGGACTTCGTGCTCAAGGTGCGCGCGACCCATGGACCGAAAGTGGACGGGGACGCAGCGGCAAACGAGTTCGATGCCTGCGTGGCCGCGCTGGCGCACGAGCTCAAGGATTATCGCGTCCACCTCAGCGACGAGCTGGCGATCGGCGCACTGCAGAGCGATCCGCTCTACGACAAGTACCAGGGGTTTTACGCGCACATGGCCTTGCGCGAGCAACTGGTTGCGATGGACGCGCTGGAAGACGATTTGTAACGTGACGTCGACAGAACATCAGCTGGGATAGCCATGAACGAGACAGACATAGACATCGCCGTCGTCGGTGCCGGCCTGTGCGGCCTGGCGCTGGCACGCACGCTGCACGCACGCGGCCAGAATTTCCTGCTGTTCGAGGCGCGCGCACGGCTGGGCGGGCGGATTCTGGGCGAGCGCAGCGCCGGCGGCATGGCGCTCGATCTCGGCCCGACCTGGTTCTGGCCCGAGTCCGAGCCGCACATGGCCGCGCTGGTCGCGGAACTCGGCCTTGAGGCATTTCCCCAGCACGACAGCGGCACGGTGCTGCGCATGCGCGATCCGAACAAAGATGCCGAAACCCTCGATCAAGCTGTCCATGGCGGGGCCCAGCGCCTGAGCGGCGGCATGGCCGGACTGGTGCAGGCGATGTCGGGCAGCCTGCCCGCGCAAGCCATCCGGCTGGCGCATGAACTGGTCGCGGTGACCGACGTGGGTTCGTATCTCGAATTGCGTTTCCGCTGCGCCGGCAGGGAAACCGGCGAAGCCGAAACGGTGATCCGCGCGCGCCGTGTGGTGCTGGCCGTGCCGCCACGTCTGCTGGCCGAGCAGGTGCGCTTTACCCCGGCGCTCGATCCCGAGCTGGTCGCGGCGATGCGCGACACCCCCACCTGGATGGCCACCCAGGCCAAGGCGCTGATGACCTACCCGCAGGCCTTCTGGCGCGAAGACGGCCATTCCGGCAATGCCTTCGTGCGCCACGAACAGGCAGTGCTGGGCGAGATTTTCGATGCCTGCGGCGGCAGCGATCCCAGCCTGAGCGGCGCGGCGCTCGGCGGCTTTGTGGCGATGAACCCGGAGCAGCGCACGCAATTCGAGATGGGCATGCCGATGCTGGTGCGCAGCCAGCTGGTGCAGCTGTTCGGCGAAGCCGCCGAACACGGCGAACTGCACATGCACGACTGGGTCGGCGAATCCCATACCTGCGCTGCGCTCGACCGCGCCGACCCCGCCAGCGACCCCGAGTATGGCCCCCCCGCGCTGACGCGCAGCTGGTGCGGCGGCCGCCTGCTGTTCGGCGGCAGCGAAACCGCCCAGCATGGCGGCGGCCACATGGAAGGCGCGCTGGACGCCGCCCTGCGATTGCAGCACGCGCTGGCGCCGACGCGCGCGCCGCAGCCCGTTTCCGCGTTCAACGCGCACTGCATCGAGCGCTTCGCGGCGTGGGCGGACGGGCAGAGCGCACCCGCGCTCGCTGCCTACCAGCGCACGCTGCACGAGCGGCTGTCTGGCCAGGCGCGCGAGCAGCTCACCCATTACAGCGTGCTGCAAAGTCTGGCCGAGACCTACGACGCAGCGCTGCAGCAGCTGGCCGACCTGCCGTTCGATGCGAGCGGTTCGGTCGCGCAGACTGGCTGGTCCGAGCTTACCGCGCCGGTGCTCCAGCCCATGCACGGTTTCGGCACCCGCCTGCTCGACGACGCCCTGCGCTTTAACCGTGGATCCTGCGCCATCTCGAACTTCCCCGACGAGCACAGTCCGGAGCCGGCGTATGTCGAGGCAATCCAGCGCGACATGTACGCCGCCTGGCGCACCTTCGTGCTGGCCGGCAACACCCTCCTGCTGCAAAAAGCCTGAAGCCATGAAGCTCTACATGACCCCCGGCTCCTGCACCACGGGCATCCACATCCTGCTGGAGGAGCTCGATCTGGCGTTCGAGGCCTACATCGTGAACCTGCCGGCGGGCGACCACACCCTGCCCGAATACCGGGCGATCAACCCGAAGTCCAGCATTCCCACGCTGGTGCGCGACGATGGCTCGGCGCTCACCGAGTTTCAGGCGATCGCCTGGTGGCTGGCGCGCAGCTACCCCAAGGCCAAACTGCTGCCGGGGGATGTGGATGGCGAAGCGCGCGTGGTCGAGGCGATGGACTACGTGGTCGGTACCCTCCACGGTCAGGGTTTCGCCCGCCTCTTCACCACCGACACGTTCACGCCCAACCCGGCCGACCACGATGCGGTGAAGGCGCGCGGCCGTGAAATCGTCGGGCAGGGTTTCGCGATCATGAACGCGGCGCTGGCCGGCAAGGAATACGTGGCCGGCCAGTTTTCCATCGCCGATGCGGCGCTGTTCTATGTGGAATTCTGGGCAGACAAACTGTCCATCGACCTGCCCGAACACTGTCGCGCGCATTACCAGCGCATGCTGGCGCGTCCGGTGGTGCAGCGGGTGCTGCGGGAAGAGGGCTACCGCTGATGCGCCCGCAGGAAGCATGGGTTCCAGAGGCGCCGAAGCCGGTCGGGCAGCTTCCGCTCGACCCCTGCTACGCGGGCTTGAGCGACGTCTATCACACCGTGGTCTCACCCACGCCCTTGCCGCATCCGCGTCTGGTGCATTTCAACGAGGCGCTCGCGGCGGAGCTGGGGATCGATGCCGGCGACCAGGCGCTGGTCGATATCCTGTCCGGCAACCGGCCGTGGCCGGCCTATGCGCCGGTCGCTTCCGTCTATGCCGGACATCAGTTCGGCGCCTGGGTTGATCAGCTCGGCGACGGCCGCGCGCTGACCATTGCGGAAATCCGCAAGCCGGACGGCGAGCGGGTAGAACTGCAGCTCAAGGGCGCGGGGCCGACGCCCTATTCGCGCGGCTCGGACGGCCGCGCGGTGCTGCGTTCGTCGATCCGCGAATACCTGTGTTCCGAAGCCATGCACGCCCTCGGCATTCCCACCACGCGCTGCCTCAGCCTGGTGGCCTCGCCCGAGCCGGTGCAGCGCGAAACGCTGGAAACCGCCGCCGTGGTGTGCCGCGTTGCGCCCAGCTTCGTGCGCTTTGGCCAGTTCGAGTTCTTCTACCACCGCGGCCAGCATGCCCAGCTCGCGCCGCTGGCCGATCACGTCATCGCGCAGCATTTTCCGCATCTGTGCGGGCGGCCGGACCGCTATGCGCGCTGGCTGGAAGAAGTGGTCGATCGCACCGCGCAGCTGATCGCGCAGTGGCAGACGGTGGGCTTCTGCCACGGGGTGATGAACACCGACAATTTTTCCATCCTCGGCCTCACCCTGGATTACGGCCCGTTCGGTTTCATGGACGCCTTCCGCCAGCACCATGTCTGCAACCATTCCGATTACGAAGGGCGTTACGGCTATGACAGCCAACCCCTGATCGGGCAGTGGAACTGCTCGCGTCTGCTGCAGGCGATGCTGCCGCTGCTCTCCGACAACCAGCAAGAGGCGGCCGACATCGTCACCGATATTTACGAACGCTATTCCCCCGCCTACTCGCGGGAGGCCCTGCGCCGCTGGGCGGACAAGCTGGGACTGCGCGAGGTGCGCGAGGGCGATGCAAATCTGGTCGGCCGCCTGCTCACCCTCCTGCATCACAGCAAGAGCGATTTCACCCGCAGCTTCCGCCAGCTGTCCCGGGTACGCACCGACAGCGATGCGCCGGCCATGGGGGTGCGCGAAGAGATCGCCGACCTTGCGGCATTCGATGCCTGGGTCACGGAGTACCGCGCACGGCTGCGCGCCGAGCAGAACACCGACGACGCCGCGCGTGCCGCCCGGATGAACCGGGTCAACCCGAAATATGTGCTGCGCAATCATCTGGCGCAGGCCGCCATCGACCGCGCGCTGAACGGCGACGATAGCGAAGTCGCCACGCTGATGCGGCTGCTCAGCCGCCCCTACGACGAACAGCCCGGGATGGAACGCTACGCCGCCGCGCCGCCCGACGCGTTGCGTCATCTTGAAATCAGCTGTTCGTCGTGAGGGCCCTGGTCATGCAAAGCGAGTCGGCAAGCGGCGTGGTGGTGGCGGAAATGAACACCCACGCCTTCATGTTCAGGGGGGCAGGGCGCACCCGCGCCGCCGCCCGGGACGCCCTGCTGAACGCCTGGCAGGTGCACCGTAGCGCATTGCTGGCG
>JAHJNP010000107.1 GCA_018820745.1 Gammaproteobacteria bacterium | reverse complement strand
GTTCCTCGCCGGGCGCTCGCTTGGCTGGGGTGTCATTGGTCTGTCGCTGTTCGCCTCGAACATCTCATCGACCACGCTGATCGGGCTGCCGGGCGCGGCGTGGTCGCACGGCATTTCGGTTGCCAACTACGAATGGATGGCGTCGCTGGTCCTGATCGTCAGCCTGCTCTATGTCGTGCCGCTGTTCCTCGGCAACCGGCTGGCGACCGTTCCGGAACTGCTGGAACGGCGTTTCGACGCACGGCTGCGCAAATATCTCTCGGCGGTGTCGGTGGTGCTGGGAATATTTCTCGACGCCGCCGGCAGCCTGTATGCCGGTGCGCTGGTTCTGCAGCTGTTTTTTCCGGATCTGCCCCTGGCCGTGAGCTGCGCGGCGATCGCGCTGTTCGCCGGGCTGTACACCGCGGCCGGCGGCCTGCGCGCGGTGGCGTATACGGACGTGGTTCAGTCGCTGGTGCTGCTGGCCGGCTCCGCGACGCTGGCGGTGATCGTATTCGGCGAATTCGACTATTCCTGGGCCAAGGTCCAGGCTGCCGTACCGCCCGAAAAGCTTTCCCTGCTGCGCCCACTCGACGACCCTGCCCTGCCCTGGCTCGGCACTCTGGTCGGCCTGCCGATCCTCGGCTTTTACTACTGGACGATGAACCAGTATGTCGCGCAGCGCCTGCTCGGCGCGCGCAACCTGCGCGAAGCCGGCTACGGCGCGCTGCTCGCGGCCCTGCTCAAGCTCCTGCCGTTGTTCTTCATGGTTCTGCCAGGCGTCATGGCGATTTCCCTGCTGCCGGATCTGGAACGGCCGGACAACGTATTCCCTGCCCTCGTTGCAACCTATGCCCCGGTCGGCCTGGCGGGACTGATCCTTGCCGGCCTGCTGGCGGCGATCATGTCGAGCGTCGACTCGGCACTCAACTCCTCATCGACCCTGCTGACGCTGGACTTCATCCAGCCGCGCTATCCCAATCTCGACGTCGTTGCACTGGGCCGTCTGGGGCGCATCCTTACCTTGAGCCTGGTCGCCGTGGCCGCGATCTGGGCACCCGCCATCGGCGAATTCCCGGGCCTGTTCGCCTACCTGCAGCAGGGGTTCACCTATGCCGCCTCGCCGCTGGTGGCGACGTTCGCCGTTGGCATGTTCAGCCGTCGCGTCGCTGCAACCCCCGCCCTGCTCGGCACGGCCACCGGACACCTGGTCAGCATCGGCTGGTTTGCCGCCACCCAGGCCGGCTGGCTGCACCTGCACTTCACGCTCGTCGCCGGCGTCCTGCTGGCGGTGACGGTCGCTGCGATCTACGTATTCCAGCTGCTGCTTGCGCCAACGCCGCGCCCCGCTCAGCTGGAGTCGGTTGACCGCAGCCGGATGCCAGCCATACCGGCGGGGATCCGCCGGGCGGGATTTGCGATCATCCTGCTGACGCTGACACTGGTGTTTTATTTCCGCTGACCCCGCAATTCGCCGCATCGCGCAATGGCCGCATGCTGCCGGCCTGCGGGATGCGAAGCGTCAGATTGCAGCCTCGCCCGATTCGCCGGTGCGGATGCGCACCACCTGTTCCATGTTGCTGACGAAAATCTTGCCGTCGCCGATCTTGCCGGTGCGCGCGGCGGTGGTGATCGCCTCCATCGCGCGTTCCAGCAGGCTGTCGGCGATGACTACTTCCAGCTTCACCTTGGGCAGAAAATCCACCACGTATTCGGCGCCGCGATACAGCTCGGTGTGGCCCTTCTGGCGGCCGAAGCCCTTGACTTCGGTGACGGTGAGGCCGGTCACGCCGATTTCGGACAGCGCTTCGCGCACCTCGTCGAGCTTGAATGGTTTGATGATGGCTTCTATTTTCTTCATGGCAGGTCTCCTTCGGGTCGGTACTTCGAGGTAATCGGGTAGCGGCGGTCCTTGCCGAAATTGCGCGGGGTGATGCGCGGGCCCGGCGGCGCCTGGCGGCGCTTGTATTCGGCGAGATCGACCAGTCGGATCACTTTTTTCACGGTGGCGGCGTCAAACCCCTGCGCGGCGATGTCGCGCGCCGACAGGTCGCGCTCGACGTAAGCTTCCAGAATAGCGTCGAGCACGTCGTACGGCGGCAGGCTGTCCTGGTCGGTCTGGTCGGGCCGCAGCTCGGCCGATGGCGGGCGGTCGATGATGCGCTGCGGGATGACCGCAGACAGGCTGTTGCGGAAGTTCGCCAGCCGGTACACCCGCGTTTTCGCCACGTCCTTCAGCACGCCGAAGCCGCCCGCCATGTCGCCGTAGAGAGTGGCGTAGCCGACCGCCATTTCACTCTTGTTGCCGGTAGTCAGCACCAGCGTGCCGAACTTGTTCGACAGCGCCATCAACAGCGTGCCACGCGCGCGCGCCTGCAGGTTTTCTTCGGTAGTGTCGGCCTGCAGGCCCGCAAACTCCCCCGCCAGCTGCGCGACGAAAGCATCGTAGATCGGCTTGATGGCGATTTCGGAATAGCGCACGCCGAGCCTTTTGACCATGTCGCGCGAATCCTCGACGCTGATGGAGGCGGTGTAGTCGGACGGCATCATCACCGCATGCACCTTGTCCGCGCCCACCGCATCGGCCGCGATCGCCAGCGTCAATGCCGAGTCGATGCCGCCCGACAGGCCCAGATGCACGCCCTTGAATCCGTTCTTGACGAAATAATCGCGCACCGCCAGCACCAGCGCTTCGTAGACGGCGGCTTCCTCGCCCGGCAGGGCATGTTGCGGGCCGCTGCATGCGTCATGGTCAAGCTCGAGATAAAACAGGCCGTCCTGCCAGGCTGGACACTGCACTGCCACCTCGCCGTCGGCATTCAACGCGAACGACGCGCCGTCGAACACCAGTTCGTCCTGACCGCCCACCATATTGGCGTAGATGATCGGCAGGCCCGATTCGGCCAGCCGCGAGCGTGCCACCGCGACACGCTCACGCTCCTTGTTGAGGTGATAGGGCGAGGCGTTTGGCACCAGCAGCCAGTCGGCGCCGGCTTCCATCGCGCGCGTCGCCGGCCCCGGTTCCCAGATGTCGCCGCAGATATTGAGACCGAAATAGAGGCCGCCGCAGGCAAACACGCAGGACGCCTCGCCGCGATCGAACACGCGCTGCTCGTCGAATACGGAATAGTTCGGCAGGTGGTGCTTGCGGTACACCGTCTCGATCCGGCCGCCGCGAATCAGTGCTGCGGCATTGAACAGGCCGTCGTCGCTGCGCTCGGGATAGCCGACGATCAGCGCGAGTCCGGGCGGTGCGTCGGCGGCCAGTTTCTCGACCGCCGCGGCGCACGCGGCGGTGAAATCGCTTCGCAGCACCAGGTCCTCCGCCGGGTAGCCGCAGATCGACATCTCGGGGGTGAGCAAGAGCACCGCGCCAGCGGCATGCGCCTCCTGCGCCGCGGCCAAAAGCCTGGCTGCGTTGCCGGCGATGTCGCCGACGGTGAGATTGAGCTGGGCGATGCCGAGTTTCATCGGGCGGGCGTCATCGCGCCGCCAGCGCCTGCTGCACCGCCTCGCCGAGCCCGGCCGGACTTTGCGCGACGACGACGCCGGCGGCTTCGAGCGCGCGGATTTTTGCATCAGCCGTTCCGGCAGAGCCGGCGATGATCGCGCCGGCGTGCCCCATGCGCTTGCCCTTGGGCGCGGTGCGTCCGGCGATGTAGGCAGCCACCGGCTTCTTCATGTTGGAGCGGATGTACTCGGCGGCTTCCTCCTCGCGGCTGCCGCCGATTTCGCCGACCAGGATCACCGCTTCGGTCTGCGGATCGGCCTCGAACATCTCAAGACAGTCTATGAAGTCCAGTCCCTTGATCGGGTCGCCGCCGATGCCGACGCAGGTCGACTGCCCCAGCCCGAGCCGGGTGGTCTGGTGCACCGCTTCGTAGGTCAGCGTGCCGGAACGCGAGACGATGCCGATCCTGCCCTTCTGGTGAATGACGCCGGGCATGATGCCGATCTTGCATTCGCCCGAGGTGATGATGCCGGGGCAGTTGGGGCCGATCAGTTTCGCGCCGTTGGCACGCAGCGCCGCCTTCACGTTGAGCATGTCGAGCACCGGAATGCCCTCGGTGATGCAGACGATGACCTCGATGCCGGCGTCGGCCGCTTCCAGGATCGAATCGGCGGCGAACGCGGCGGGCACGTAGATCATGGTCGCCTGCGCGCCGGTCTGCCGCACCGCGTCGCGCACGGTGTTGAAGACGGGCAGGTAGAGGTGTGTCTGCCCGCCCTTGCCCGGCGTGACGCCGCCGACCATCCGCGTGCCGTAGGCGATCGCCTGTTCGGAATGGAAGCTGCCCTGCTTGCCGGTGAAGCCCTGGCAGATGACGCGGGTGTCCTGGTTGACGAGGATGCTCATTGCGCTTGCTCCACGGCGAGTTTCGCCGCCTGGGTGAGGGTCGCGGCCGCGATGATCGCCAGCCCGGACTCGGCCAGCAGCTTGCGGCCCAGTTCGGCATTGGTGCCTTCGAGCCGAACGATCACCGGCACCTTCACGCCGACCTCCTTCACCGCCTGGATGATGCCCTCGGCGATGACGTCGCAGCGAACGATGCCGCCGAAGATGTTGATCAGCACGGCGCGCACGTTGGGGTCGAGCAGGATGATCTTGAAGCCCTGCGCGACGGTCTCCGGGGTGGCGCCGCCGCCGACGTCGAGGAAGTTGGCGGGCGTGCCGCCCTCCAGTTGAATCAAATCCATCGTCGCCATCGCCAGGCCGGCGCCGTTGACCATGCAACCGATGGTGCCGGTCAGCGCCACGTAGTTCACATTGGCCGCGTTGGCCGCCGCTTCCTTGGCGTCGATCTGGCTGTCGTCGCGCAGTTCGGCCAAGGCCTTGCGGCGATACAGCGCGTTGTCGTCGACACTCATCTTGCAGTCGAGCGGCAGCACGCGGTTGTCTGCGGTCACCACCAGCGGATTGATTTCAAGCAGCGAGAGGTCGTTCGAAATGAATACGCGATAGAGCTGCGGCAATAGGCGGCAGAAATCCTTGTAGGCTTCGCCCGTCAGTTCCAGCGCGAACGCCAGCGCGCGGCACTGGAAGTCCTGCACCCCCAGCAGCGGATCGCAGGTTTCGGTCAGCACTTTTTCCGGGGTGGCGTGAGCGACTTCCTCGATGTCCATGCCGCCGGCCGCGGAGGCGACGATGGCGACGCGTTCGGTTTCGCGGTCGACCAGCAGCGACAGGTACAGCTCGCGCGCGATCGGCAGCGTCTCCTCCACCAGCACCAGGTTCACCGGCTGGCCATCGGGCGCGTTCTGGTTGGTCACCAGGGACTTGCCGAGCAGTGATTCGGCCATCGCACGCACGTCATCCTGATGCTTGACGACCCTGACGCCACCGGCCTTGCCGCGCCCGCCGGCGTGGATTTGCGCCTTTACCACCCAGGCGTCGCCGCCCAGTTCGCAGGTGGCTGCTACCGCGGAATCGGCACTCGCTGCGGCGATGCCGCGCGGCGTGATAATGTTGCCCGACCGCAGGATTTGTTTGGCCTGATATTCATGCAGGTTCATTATTTTTCGATGGAAGCGCCAAAACGTGCATTTTGAAGCAAAGCCCCCCGCGACGGAAGCC
>JAHJNP010000106.1 GCA_018820745.1 Gammaproteobacteria bacterium | reverse complement strand
TCAGCAGCGGTGCGGTCTCGGTCAGGCCGTAGCCCACTGCCACCTGCCAGCCCAGGGCCTCCAGGTTCCAGGCCAGGTCCGGGTCCAATGCGGCGCCGCCGCAGGCCAGCACCCTCAGCTGCATGCCCATCCTGCGATGCAGCGGACGCAGCAGCCATTTACCCAGCTGCAGGCCGAAGCGTCGGCGGGCAATGCGGCTCAGCCCCAGCATGGCCCTGAACATTGCGCCGGAAATGCGTCCGGCATGCCGGGCCTGGGCGGCAATGCCCTCCAGCAGCGCCGCGTAGAGGCGCGGCACGCCGATGATGACGCTCGCCTCGCCCTCGCGGATGGCGCGGGCGATCTGCTTTCCGGTCAGGGCGTGGGGAATGATCAGCGTCAGGCCCAGCCGGATCGGCCCCAGCATGCCGATCACGAAGGGATAGACATGGTGCAGCGGCAGCGGCAGCAGGACGCGGTCGCCCTCCTGCGTGATGCCGGCCTCGGCCAGGATGTCCAGTTGCACCTCGATGTTGCGGTGGCTCAGCGGCACCCCTTTAGGCGGGCCCGTCGTGCCGGAGGTATAGAACAGCGCGGCGGGATCCCCGGCGCGGTTATCCGGCAGCGGGGCGTCGCTGTCGGCCAGTGCGTGCCAGCTGTCCGCATCCTTGTCGTCGGCGTCCAGCAGCACGATTTTCGCGCCGGCCGAGGCCTGGCGCACGCGATCCCGCAGGGCCGCCGTCGTGAACACCCAGCGCGCGCCGCTGTCCGCGAGTACGTGCTTCAGGGTATCGCCGGCGAGCTGTGCGTCGAGCGGCGTGACGACGGCACCGGCACGCAGCATGGCCAGCGCGGCCACGATCCATTGCGGCCGGTCGGCGCCGATCAGCGCCACGGCTTCTCCGGGCTCGATACGCTGGTGCAGTCCGCGGGCGAGCGCCAGCACCTGCTCGCCCAGCTTGCGATACGACCAGCAGTCCGGCTCTGTCGCGGTCCAGGCCTGGACCACGGTCTGCTTGCCGCGAAGCCCGAGCTCGTCGATCAGGACATCAAGGCGCGAGTGTGCAGCGTCATCGGGCGAGCCGGGCGGATTCAAGCCACCCCCCTTTCTCGTGTCGTGTCAGGGACGTGCGGTGCAAGGTCATGCGGCCAGCGTGCATGTCCGTTCACCTTCTGGCGCGCATCGCCCCACGCACTGTTTTCGATGCGGCTCAGGACCGCCCTGCCGATGCGCCGCATGCCGTTGCTTGCCGCCTGGGTCATGAAAGCCTCTCCCGGGTTGATGCCGCCTGCCGGCCGTAGCGACCGTTCGCTGCCGGATGTCTGAATGGCTCGGTAGCCATCGGGCACGCTCCCCGCAGGGCCGCATCAGGGGAACCATCGTGGATCACTCCAGAACGATCACAATCCTGGGCGGGCTCAACACGGTCACCGTGGCCGCCAGTCCGGACAGGGGTTCAATCAGCGCGGCAAGGTCTTCCAGGCCGCGAAGCCCTGCGACCTTGCGCAGCAGCATCACATCGCCCTCGATGTCCAGTTCTTCCGTTTGCGCGGTATCGGCTTCCGGATTAAGGCCGGCAAACAGGGCATGGTTGTAGTTCACGGGCAGCACGATTTCGACCCGGGCAGGCGGCAACAGATTGCCCAGAACGGCGTCAACGGTCTCTTTGCCCCGCCAGGTGAATACCGTTTCATCGGTCTCCGCCATGCATGTCTCCTTTTACATAAGGCACCTTGCGGCGCGCATTCGTAAGCTTAGACAATGCAGTCGCAATCAAACCAAAAAAGCACGTCGCGGATAATCAGTGGGGCCGCACCGCGCCTGCGAGGGCGCTGAAGATTTACACCCGGATGTTCTTGAACTGCCAGGGATCGGCGTCATCGACATCCTCGGCGAACAGGGCACCGCGTCCTTCGAGCGGCGTCCAGTCGCTGAACACGCCGACCATCTCGCCCAGATAGGGCGTCGCCACGTCGAGCACTTCTCGAAAATCCATGTCGTCGGGTTCGACGATGCCGGCCTCGGGATGGCGCATTGCCCACACCACGCCAGCCAGCACGCCGGCCGCCGTTTGCAGGCTGGTGGCGTTGTTGAGGGGACTCAGCCTGCGGGCGTCGTCGATGCTCAATCGCGAGCCGTACCAGTAGGCATTGCGGGCGTGGCCGCAGAGCAGCACGCCAAGCTCGTCCCTGCCCGACGCGATGTCGGCGGCACCCAGTTCGCGGCGTCGCGGCTGGAGCGTCCAGTGCTTGCCCGCCAGTTCGTGCAGCGACAGCACGGCGTCGTCGCAGGGGTGGTAGGCGTAATGCACCGTGGGGCGGTAGGCCACGCTGCCGTCGGCTTCCCTGACGGTCAGGAAATCGGCGACCGAAACGGCCTCGCCATGGGTGATCAGAAAGCCGTGGTACGGCCCTTCGAGCGGCGTCCAGCTGCGCACGCGGGTGGCCGCGCCGGGACGGTCGAGGTAGATGGCGGCGTCGCTGCCGTAACCGTGGCGGTGCGCGTCCGCCGGCCAGTGGCGCTCGTGCGTGCCCCAGCCCAGCTCGGCGGGCTGGCAGCCCTCGCCGGCAAAGCCTTCG
>JAHJNP010000105.1 GCA_018820745.1 Gammaproteobacteria bacterium | reverse complement strand
GCCGAAAGCGGTGCAGTGGACCGACACCCCGACGGGGCTGGAGTCGCGCCTCAACGGCGTGCTGCTCGACCGCTACGGCAAGGGCGAAAAGGCCGGCTACCCGACGCTGTGCAAGGGCCGCTTCGAAGTCGGCGGCGAAACCTATTACGCCATCGAGGAGCCGACCAGCCTCAACACGCTCGATCTTCTGCCCGAGATGCTGAAGATCGGCATTGCCGCGATCAAGATCGAAGGCCGCCAGCGCAGCCCGGCCTACGTCGCGCAGGTGACGAAGGTGTGGCGCGCCGCCATCGACTCGGTGAAGAAAAATGCCGACGGTTTCACGCCTGCGCCGGCCTGGCAGGCCGAACTCAACAAGCTGTCGGAAGGGCAGAGCCATACGCTGGGTGCGTACCACCGGCCATGGAAGTGAGCAGTGCGCAGTGCGCCCGCTGCTTTTCTTGAACCTTGTAACTTGAATCCGAAATGAACCTGAGTCTCGGCCCCCTGCAGTACTACTGGTCGCGCGACGACGTCCTCGCCTTCTACGGCGAGGCGGCAAACTGGCCGCTGGCGCGCGTCTATCTGGGCGAGAGCGTATGTTCGCGCCGCCACCTGCTGCGCCTGGCCGACTGGCTGGCGCTGGCGGAACAGTTCACCGCCGCCGGCAAGGAGGTGGTGCTCTCCAGCCAGACCCTGATCGAGTCGGAATCCGATCTGAAGACGCTGCGCCGCATTGTTTCCGACGGCCGTTTCAGGGTCGAGGCCAACGAGTGGGGCGCGGTGCGGCTGCTGTCGGAGGCCGGCGTGCCCTTCGTCGCCGGGCCTACGCTCAATGTCTACAATCACGAAACGCTGGATGTTCTGGCCGGGCTGGGTGCGCAGCGCTGGCTGCCGCCGGTGGAAATGTCGCGCGCCTCGCTGGCTTCGCTGCTCGAACGCGCCCCCACCGGGATGGAGACAGAGGTGTTCGCCTACGGCAAACTGCCGCTCGCGTATTCGGCGCGCTGCTTCACCGCGCGCCATTACAACCTGCCCAAGGACGACTGCCAGTTCCGCTGCCTCGACCATCCCGACGGGCTGGCGCTGGCGACCCGCGAGGGCGCGCCTTTCCTCACCCTCAACGGCATCCAGACGCAGTCCGCCGGCGTCTACAGCCTGATCGGCGAGCTGCCCGCCCTGCGCGAGCTCGGTGTCGCCAGCCTGCGCTTGTCGCCGCAGTCGCGCCACATGGGGCGCGTGGTCGAAGCCTTCCGGGCGGCGCTGGCGGGCGAGGACGGCGCCGCCGAAAAGCTGGCGCGCGTCATGCCCGGCCCGGCGGTCGACGGTTACTGGCACGGTCGCGCGGGTCTCGAACACGCCGGCCTGATACACGGCGTGGAGAAACACGCCTGACATGTTGAGATACGTTTTATGTTGATCACACGCAGGCTGGAATTCGACGCCGGCCACCGCATCCCCAACCACGCCAGCCAGTGCCGCCACCTGCACGGCCACCGCTACGTGCTCGAAATCACGCTGTCCGGCGAAATCATCCGCACCGAAGGCGCGGCGGAGGAGGGCATGGTGATGGATTTTTCCGACGTGAAGCACATCGCGAATTCGGTGCTGGTCGGCCACTGGGATCATGCCTTCCTGGTGTACCAGGGCGACCGCGCGGTGGTGGATTTTATGGCGTCGCTGCCCGAGCACAAGACCGTCGTGTTGCCGCTGGTGCCCACCGTGGAAAACCTGGCGGCCGAGGCCTTCCGCATCCTCGACGCCGCCTATCGCGACACTTACGGCAACCAGTTGCGGCTGCAACGGGTGCGCCTGTACGAAACCCCCAACAACTGGGCTGACGCCGTACGCCAGGGGAACGGCCCGCTTTCGGAAATGGAGCAGACATGCTGAACCTTGCCTTCCCCCCGCAACTGGCCAGCGTGGTCGGCCGGCTTCCCGCCGCACCGCCCAGCCTGGCGTTTTCAGCGGCGGCCAACCGCCTGCTGTGGCCGGCGCTGAAAGCGCTCGACTGGCAGGCGCTGGTTGGACGGCGCTACGCCATCCGCGTCAAAGATTTGGGACTCACGCTGCGCTTCACCGTCACCCCGCGCGGCTTTGCGCCGGACAGCGGCGCACCCGACCTCACCATCAGCGCCAGCGCCCGCGATTTTCTGCTGCTGCTCAGCCGCCGCGAGGACCCCGACACGCTGTTCTTCAGCCGTCGCCTGGTGAGCGAAGGCGACACCGAGTTGGGCCTCATCGTCAAGAACCTGCTAGACGCACTCGATCTTGATCTGGTGCTGGGTCGTTTGCCGCTGCCCATGGCACGGACAGCGCAGCATCTGATGGGTGCTTTGTAAATGGCTATCATGGTCGTGTAGCTTGGTTGACAAGCGGCAAGCGGGTGGCGCAGTACAGCGCACCCGTGCCGACGGTATGCCAGCCGAGCCGATCATGAAACCGGAGTTGAATTGAGTTTGACTAAATACCTGCATACGACTGCTGCCCTGCTCGTGGCTGGCGCAGCACTCGTCGGTTGCGACGCCCCACACGACATCACACCGTTCGACGATCGTCCTAAAGGTTATGTGGCGTTCTATATTCCCGCCGCCGACCCGGCGTACAGCGAATTGCACGTTGGCGCGCAGGTGTATCGCGTGGTCGAAGGGCAGCGCATTTTCGCGGGCTCGACGCAGAAGTGGAAGAACCTCAGCCCGGTCCGGCATGGCCTGACCGTCGCGGTCCCGCCGGGCGAGCATACGTTCGCGATCGAGATCGCCGGCGGGACGACTCCCGTCACGCTGAAGGTTGAGCAGGATTATTACTATCCCGTGCGGATTGCCGCCTACAACGTCACCCACCGCCTGTTGGGGGGCATGAGCGACCATATCCAGTTCCAGATCCGGGCGACGCCCGAGACGCCTATTCCACCGGGCGCCTAGCACCGTAGGGAAGGCTGGCGAATTTGCAGAATTCTGGCGTTTAGGCTTGGCTGGCAAGCCGCACCAGTTCCGGGTCGTCGAAGTGGTCGATCAGGATGCGCTTCACCCGCAACTGCCAGAGGCGGCCGAATTCGATTTCTTCGGCAGTGCTTGCCGTGCCCGCCAGCAGTTTTGGCATCAATTCCTGCAGTTCAGGTGGGGCAGGCACGACTTCCGGATGGTAGGCAGCCGCCACGCGCGTGCCTGTGTCGAGCCGGGTGAAACCGAGCTCGGCGTCGATGGCGGCCGCGAATTGCAACAGATTGCGGCGGCCATAGCGGCCTCCCAGTCCCTTGAACCCGCCTTCGCCTGCGGCGCCGGTGAGGAGACCGGCCACGGCTGCGGTGACGCCGGCAACGCCGTCCGCCTGGGCGGCTTTCAATTCGACCTTGATGCCACCGCGTTCGGGGCAGCCATCCGGATAAAGTTTCGCCAGCGCCTTGAGGGTCATGAGGTAGGCGCCCGCGACGGTGGGACAGGAATGCCCGGCGAGCTTGACCGCATCGGTGTAGCCGTATTCGACCAGGCCGTTTTCGGCGGCGCCGAGGATGTCGGCCAGGGGGTCGTGCAGCGCGAGGCGCGGCACGGCGGCAAAGAATTCCGGGAAGCTCATGACCATTTTCTTTTTTGAAAGACGAAGGCCTGCAGCAGCGCGCCGCCGGCCTGCAGCAGAAACCAGATCAGCGTGAACGCGCCCAGCAGCAGACCCCACTCGTGGCCCGTTCCGGCCGCGATGCCGCCCAGGCAGAACAGCGCGGCGCGGACGCCGCCGTAGCGTCCCAGGCTGTCGCGCAGCTTCGCGTGCCAACTGCTCTGCACGCCCGGGCGCAGCCACACCGGCAACAGCTGGCTGGCCGCGCCGGACACCAAGGGCAGCATGAAGCCGCTGACGAAGGCCAGCGCCGGCTCGGTCGGGCGAAACCATCCCGCCGCAGTCAGCGGGGCCACAGTAATCGGAGCGACGGCCCCCAAAATCATGCTGAGCGCAAGACCGGCCAGCGCGGCGGCGAGCAGCGGCGCCGCGCCGTGCAGCGCGAGGATCTCGGCACGGTACAGCCGCAGCCAGCTTGCCCCCAGCCGCAGCAGCGGGACCGCCCACAAGGCGCCGCCGATCCAGGCGAGCGGGCCGAACCAGGCCGAGCCGACGGCGGCCAGCAGGGTGCCGGCGAGCGCCCACGGCAGATCGCGGCGCAGCCGCGGGCCGACCTGCGGGTCGGGCCTGCCGGCGACGGTCGGCAGCAGCACCGCAAGCGTGCTCACGGCGGTCAGCCCGACGAAGCCGAGCGTGTTGAGGTGGAGATGGAGGCGGTAAAGAGCGATCGTCTGCTGCGGCCAGATCGCGCTGGCGAGAATGGCGAGCAGGGCCAGCGCAAGACACGCCAATGCCGCGTCGTACCAAGCGAGGCAGGGGTGCGGCCGACCCAGCATCCCGGCGCGACGGCGCCGGCTCCAGACGAGCAGCGCGCTGGCAGCCGCCAGCGCCAGCAGCGCCCCGGCATGACGCCCCCAGAACAGCTCAGGCAGGCTGAGCGCACCCACCGCCAGCGCGCCGCCGGCCAGCGCCAGAACGGGGAGGCCGAGCAGCCCGCTGGTGGCAATGCGGGTGCGGGTGAGCACCGGGATGAAGTGGCTCATGGCACCGAAGATCAGCGGCATGGCGCCCACCGCCAGAATCAGGTGCAGGGCGGCGGGACGGCCGGCGTGGGGCGCCCACAGCAAGGCCGCGGCAAACGCGACCAGGGCAAGCAGCACCAGCGCCGGCAACGCCATGGCGCTTAGCTGCGGATGAAGTCGATCACGATTTCCCCGGCGTCGCGCTTGATGTACTGGATTTCAACGGCGTCGGCATAGCGGGCGCGCAGCTGATCGAGCAGCGGCAGGGGGTCGTGATCGTTGACGAAGCGCATGCGCTCGCCCGAATTCAGCGCGTCCAGCGCGCCGAAGATGGCCGCATGGCGAAAGCGCTTGGCGATGCCGCGCGCGTCGAAGGGGTAGACGTTGTCCTGGCGAAGGTGAAGGTGGGCACTCATGGCTGTCGTCCTGTAGATGTAAGTGGAATGCATATTATAGACACGGAGTGTTATGGAATTGCGTCTATAATTTGTTTTTCAGTTAAATCTTACTGATCGTTGCCATGCAGCTCACCCGCTTTACCGATTTCTCCCTGAGGGTGCTGATTCACCTGGGCAGCCATCCCGACGTCCAGGCCACGGTGGCGGGGATGGCCGCCGAACACGGCATTTCGCGCCACCATCTCACCCACGTGGTGCATCAGCTGGGTCTCAAGGGTTATATCGAAACGACGCGTGGCAAGGGCGGTGGTTTCCGCCTGGCGCGCCGCCCCGAACTGATCCGGGTCGGCGACGTGGTGCGCGACATGGAGCCGGGGTTCGAACTGGCCGAGTGCTTCCGGCCGGGCGAATCGGCTTGCCGCCTGATGCCCGCCTGCGCGCTCAAGCCGGTGCTGGGGGAGGCCGGCCGCGCCTTTCTGGCCACGCTGGATCGCTACACTCTGGCGGATTTGCTGCCCGCCCTGCCTTGATCGGGATGGCGGCGGGTGCAAGCCGCCGCCGCTGGAGAATCGCCGCTCAGTCCGGCAGCGCGATTTTCTGCTCGGTGCTGAACTGGTAGTCGTGGAACACCTGCTCTGCGCTGAGCACCTGGTAGCTGCCGTCCGGCAGGCGCCGGGTGGTGTCCTTGAGGCGGTAGGTGTAATGGCCGCAGGTCCAGATATCGAAGTTGCGCATGTGGGTGCACAGACAGGTCTTGTCCTTCACCGAAATCTTCTTGGCGGCCGGGTGCAACGCCACTTCGCGGTTGTAGGCGTCGATGTAGGCGCAGTTGCCCTTGGCGTCGAGCAGGTAGCCGTAGGCCTCGCAGTTCGGGCGGATGCCGTCGCCGATGCCGGGGCTGCCACGGAGCATGCGCATCGGGTAGCCGGTGGGCGAGATGGTGTTGACCTCGATGTCGTCCTCGCTCGCCCTGAAATACTCCTGCTTGATCTTGTCCGGCAGGCCGCACTCCTGGGTGACGGTGAAGCGCGTGGCCACCTGCACCGCGGCCGCGCCCTGTTCAAGGAAGGCGGTGGCGTCGCTGCCGGTGAAAATGCCGCCGGCGGCGATCACCGGAATGTCGAGGTGTTCCGCTTTGAGGAACGCCAGCACTTCGTTTACAAGGGTGTGCAGATCGTATTTCCACCAGTCCTCGATGCCGAAGCCGAGATGGCCGCCGGCGAGCGGTCCTTCCACCACGATGTAGTCCGGCAGGCGCTGCAGCCGGGCGTTCTTGCGCAGGAACATCGCCAGCGCGCGCGGCGAGGAGACGATGATGCCGAGCTTGGCGTCGCGGAAGCGCGGATGGTCCTCCATCAGCGCGAACGAGCCGAGGTGCAGGCCGGCGGACAGCGTAATGCCGTCGATGCCGGCGTCGAGCGCGGCGGACAGGCGCATGCGCAGCGTCTCGCGCGGCGCATTCATGGTGAGCTTTTCCATGCAGTTGATG
Source organism: Gammaproteobacteria bacterium (assembly GCA_018820745.1). Taxonomy (GTDB): domain Bacteria; phylum Pseudomonadota; class Gammaproteobacteria; order Burkholderiales; family Thiobacillaceae; genus Thiobacillus. The sequence goes on along the minus strand of JAHJNP010000105.1, from coordinate 2,152 downwards.
AAGATCAGCCCGTCGCCGCGCTTGGCCTCCATCGCCCGGCCCACGTGGTTGCGCGTGGCCTCTTCGAGCACGGCGAGGTTGAAGTGCACGCCGGACTTGTCGCTGCTGGCGACGTTGGCCTTGTATTGCTTCAGCTTCTGGCTGACGAATTTGGTGTCGAAGCGGGTGTCGGACACGGTCTGCACCATGGCGTCGGAGATATGGCCGATGCCGCCGAGGCGCGCCACTTCGAGCGCCAGTTCGGCGGTCGAGATGTCCACCCCCATGCCGCCGATGATGATCGGCACCAGTTCCTGCTTGCCGAAGCGCAGTCGGAAATCATCCACTCGTTTCATACTGATCCTTGCGATTGCTGTAAGCGGTCTTGACCGGTGCGGCATGCCCTGATGCCGTGGTGCGGCGGAACGATCCTGGCGCCCGCGCTTCAGGCCCGCGGGGTGGCGACAAGGCTGGGTGTCACTCGCCCACGCGCACCGAGTCATAAGACTCCGGATTGTACCCAATCACTCCATGGTGTCGGTAAGATTCAGGTCGTGACGACCGCAGGATGAGGAGACGAATCATGCTGACAGCGAACCAGAATCAGACCTGCCCGACGCGTGCCGCGCACACCTGCGGTCCGACGCGTCGCCTGTCGCAATGAAACCCGCAATCGATTCTGCGCCGTGGGTGGATGACCACGGTGATGCCGCCGGCTTGTCGACGCCCCTGCATGAGGCGCGCCTGGCCGCGGTCACCCATGCCCTGCTCGCCAGCGGCGCGCGCAGCGTGCTCGATCTGGGCTGCGGCGAGGGGGTGCTGATGGTCAGGCTTGCCGCTCAGGCGCAATTTGGCCGCATTGTCGGGATCGATATTTCGGTTGCTGCGCTTCACGCCGCACGCGAGGCGTTGCACCTCGACCCGCTCGCCCCGCCGGGACGTGTCCAGGTGATGCACGCATCGTTCACCGACGTCGACCCAGCCCTGCGCGGATTCGACGCGGCCGTCATGCTGGAAACGATCGAGCACGTCGACCCGGGCCGGCTCAGCCTGGTCGAACGTGCGGTGTTCGGCTGCTATCGACCCCGCGCCGTATTGATCACGACCCCGAATCAGGAATACAACGTGGTGCACGGCATGAACCCGGGGGCATTCCGCCACCCGGATCACCGCTTCGAGTGGGACCGCCCCAAGTTCCGCCGCTGGGCCTGTGGGGTTGCGGCGCGCCATGCGTATTCCGTTGCGTTCCACGATATCGGCGATCGCCACCCGACACGCGGCGCCTCGACCCAGATGGCCAGCTTCACGCTGGATGCCGATTCGATGGCCTAGCCCGGTTGGGAAAGGCCATGTCTGGACAGGGAACGGGCGGCAACAGGATAATGCGCTGGCGATCCTGATCTTCATGGCGCAGCTGCCCGAACTGACCAACGTCACCTGGCACGTCTACGCCATGACCGCCGGCGGCCTCGCGATCATCTATGGCTTCCCCTACATCACCCGGGCGATTCCCTCGCCGCTGGTGACCATCGTCGTGCTGACCGGGCTGGCGATGTTTCTGAACCTGGATATCCGCACCGTCGGCGACATGGGCGAGCTGCCGGACACGCTGCCGATCTTCCTCTGGCCCGAGGTGCCGCTCAACTTCGAGACGCTGGCGATCATCTTCCCCTACTCGATTTCGCTCGCGGTGGTGGGCCTGCTTGAATCGCTGATGACCGCAACCATCATCGACGATCTCACCGACACGACCAGCGACAGGAACCACGAATGCAAGGGCCAGGGCATCGCCAACATCGCCTCGGGCCTGGTCGGTGGCATGGCGGGCTGCGCGATGATCGGCCAGTCGGTCATCAACGTGAAATCGGGCGGTCGCGCCCGCCTGTCCACCCTGTCGGCGGGTGTGTTCCTGCTGCTGATCGTGTTTCTCGGCGACGGGGTGGCGCGGATCCCGATGGCCGCGCTGGTGGCGGTGATGATCATGGTCTCCATCGGCACCTTCAGCTGGACTTCATTGGCCAACCTGAAGAAGCATCCCGCCAGCACCAGTGTCGTGATGGTCATGACCGTGGGGGTGGTGGTCGCCACCCACAACCTGGCCTACGGCGTCTTCGTCGGCGTGTTGCTGGCGGCGCTGTTCTTCGCCAACAAGGTGGCGCAGTACAAATACGTG
>JAHJNP010000012.1 GCA_018820745.1 Gammaproteobacteria bacterium | reverse complement strand
GGTTTCCGCGCCCGCATGAAGACCAAGGCCGGCCGTGCCATCATCAACGCGCGCCGCGCCAAGGGCCGCGAGCGTCTGGCAGTCTGACCGACACGCCCCGCGGCGTGCGCCTGCGCGACGCGCGGCTGGTTGCCAAGGCCGATTTTGATCGGGTGTTTGCCGACAACCAGCGCGCCCGGACCGACTATGTGGTGGTGATGGCGCGGCCAAACCCGGTGGGATATCCACGCTTGGGGATGGTGATTGCCAAGCGCCTGCTCGCGCGTGCGGTAGACCGCAACCGCGTCAAGCGCTGTGTGCGGGAAAGTTTCCGGCAGGTTCTGCCGGAGCTTCCTGCATGCGATTTCGTCGTTCGCCTGATCGCCAAGCCGGTTCCCGGCGACGAGGCACGCGATTTGTCACGCACCTTTAAACGTGCCGGCAACCGTGCCATGGCAAAATGGCCAATGGCCCCGGTGGGCGAAATCGCGCCGGCACACTCTTCCAACTAAACGCGTCCCGTCTCATGGATAACCAGCGGCTGATCCTTTTTATTGTCTTTTCCTTTTCGCTGCTTTTGTTATGGGAAGCCTGGCAGGACAAAAACGTGCCGGTGCCGGTCGCCCCCTCCGCGACGACGGCCCCGGCAACAGGTGCGCCAACGCCCAGTGAGGCGCTGAAAGCGACCGTGCCACCCGCAACGCCATCTACCGGTTTTGGCAGGGGCCCGCGCGCCATTGTGGAAACCGACGTGTTGCGCGCCACCATCGATGGCAACGGCGGCGACCTGCGCGAGCTGCAATTGCTGCCGTATCGCGGAACCGAAGACAAGAACCAGGTTTTCACCCTGTTCGAGGACAGCCAAACGCAAGCTTATCTGGCGCAAAGCGGCCTGGTTGGGGAAGGCCTGCCGACGCACCGCAGCGAATTCCAGCTCAACCCCGGCACCTATCGCCTGACCGGCGGTGCGGTGCAGCTGGAAGTTCCGCTGGTATGGAACGACCCCGCCACCGGCGTGCGCGTCGAAAAAACCTATATTTTCAAGCGCGGCAGCTATCAGATCGCCGTCAGAACCCGAGTCATCAACGGCGGCACCGAGCCCATTGATCTGACCCCCTATTACCAGTTCACCCGTCATGGCGAAGCGCCACGCGGCGAATCCTTCTTCATCCACTCTTATACGGGCCCGGCTTTTTACACAGACGCTGAGAAATTTCAGAAGGTCGCGTTCAAGGACATTCAGGAAGGCAAGGCCGATTTTCAGAAAACCGCGGACAATGGTTGGGTCGGGATGGTGCAGCACCACTTCGTGTCGGCCTGGCTGCCCGAGGGCAGTGCCAAGCGCGAGTATTACGCGCGCGCATTGGGCGGCGGCCTGTATTCAGCAGGGGTGATCGTGGCCGAAGGCACGCTCGAACCCGGCCAGCAAAAGACGTTCACCGTGCCGCTGTATGCCGGACCGCAAACCCAGACCGTGCTGGAAAAAGCCGCACCCGGGCTGGACCTGGTGCGCGACTACGGCTGGCTCACGCCGCTGGCCTATCCGATATTCTGGTCGCTGGAAAAAATCGAGCGACTGGTCGGCAACTGGGGCTGGGCCATCATCATCCTGACCTTCCTCCTCAAGCTGGCGCTGTACCCGCTGTCGGCGGCCGGCTACAGGTCGATGGCCAAGATGAAGAAGCTGACGCCGCGCCTGCAGAAGCTGAAAGAAACCTACGGCGACGACCGTGCCAAACTGCATCAGTCGATGGCGGAGATGTACAAGACCGAGAAAATCAATCCGCTCGGCGGCTGTCTGCCCATCCTGATCCAGATTCCGGTGTTCATCGCACTGTACTGGGTGCTGCTCGCGGCGGTCGAAATGCGCGGTGCGCCCTGGCTGGGCTGGATCACCGACCTGACCGCGCCTGATCCGTGGTACATCCTGCCCGTCATCATGGGCATCACCTCGATCCTGCAGGTCAAGCTGAACCCGCAGCCGATGGACCCGATGCAGGCCAAGATCATGATGATCATGCCGGTGGCGTTCACCGTGATGTTCATTTTCTTCCCGGCTGGCCTGGTGTTGTACTGGGTCGTCAACAACATCCTGTCGATCGCACAGCAGTGGATGATCAACAGGCAGGTTGTGGGCGGTGACAAACCTGCCTCCGCCAAGACCTGAGCTGATTGCCGCCATCGCCACCGCCCCCGGGCGCGGTGGGGTGGGGGTGGTTCGGGTGTCGGGTGCGGAAATGGCCGCGCTTGCCGCAGCGATTCTAGGACGTGTACCTGAGCCGCGCCGCGCTGCCTTTACCCGTTTTCTCGATGACGATGGCGAGGTGCTCGACGAGGGCATCGCGCTCTATTTTGCCGCGCCGCACTCATTCACCGGCGAAAACGTGCTGGAGCTGCAGGGGCACGGCGGGCCGGTGGTGCTCAATCTGATCCTGCAGCGCTGCATCGAGTTGGGTGCGCGGCTGGCCGAGCCGGGCGAGTTCTCCCGGCGTGCGTTTCTCAACGGCAAGCTCGATCTGGCGCAGGCCGAGGCGGTGGCCGACCTGATCGACGCCGCGTCCGCCGAAGCCGCACGCTCGGCCATGCGCTCGCTGTCGGGCGCCTTCTCGGCGCGGATTGCCGAGCTGGTCGAGGCGCTGACCCGCCTGCGCATGCTGGTCGAAGCCACGCTGGATTTTCCCGAAGAAGAAATCGATTTCCTGCGCGACGCCGACGCCTTCGGCCGTCTGGACGTCATCGATGCCGGCTTGCGGGCAGTGCGTTCCCAGGCAAGGCAGGGCGCATTGCTGCGTGAAGGCCTGACGGTGGTGCTGATCGGTCAGCCGAACGTCGGCAAGTCGAGCCTGATGAATCAGCTGGCCGGATTCGAGGCGGCGATCGTCACCGAGATTGCCGGCACCACGCGCGACACCGTGCGCGAGGCGATCCAGATCGAGGGCGTGCCGCTGCATCTCATCGACACCGCCGGCCTGCGTGATACCGACGACCCGGTCGAGCGGCTCGGCATCGCCCGTACCTGGGCGGCGGTGGAAAAGGCTGATGTGGCATTGCTGCTGGTGGACGCTGCGCACGGCGTTGGCGAACGCGAGGCGGCGATCCTGCAGCGTTTGCCCGGCGTGGCGCGGCTGACCCTCCACAACAAGATCGACGTCACCTTTGATGCGCCGCGCGCGGTGGGTGACGAAGTCTGGCTGTCCGCCAAATCCGGCGCCGGGATCGAGCTGCTGCGCGCAAAGCTGCTTGAAGCGGCCGGCTGGCAGGCGGCGGGCGAGGGCGCCTTCATGGCGCGCGCGCGCCATCTCGACGCGCTCGAACGTGCCGCCGGCCACCTTGCCGCAGCGCGCGCGTCGGCCGCACAACTCGAGCTGTTTGCCGAGGAACTGCGGCTGGCGCAGGCCGCGCTGTCGGAAATCACCGGCGAATTCACTGCCGACGATCTGCTGGGCGAAATCTTCAGCAAGTTCTGCATTGGCAAGTAAGCGCCCAGGACTTTTCCCCGCGGGCGTCAGTGCTTATGCTTGAAACGTTTTCCCTCTCTCAGGATTGTCAGTCATGCTGACCTGGCGCGGCATCGCCGACGAGCTCAAGATCCATCGCGCGCGCCTGCTGCAGGCCAACCTCATTGCATTGCTGGCCGTCATGGCCGCGGTGCCGGTGCCGCTCTTGCTGCCGCTGATGGTCGACGAGGTCCTGCTGCAGCATCCGGGCAAAATGGTCGCCGCCATCGGGGCGTGGTTTCCAGCCGCGTGGCACGGCCCGGTGCTGTTTATCGGCGCGGCGCTGCTGCTGACGGTGGCGCTGCGACTGACGGCCATCCTGCTCAACGTGTGGCAGGGGCGGACGTTTTCGCTGCTGGCCAAGGAGGTGGTGTTCCGCATCCGGGTGCGCATGCTGAACCGCCTGTCGCGCATCGCGCTGTCGCAGTTCGAGACGGTGGGCGCAGGGCGGGTGACGTCGCATTTCGTGACCGACCTGAATGCGATCGACAGCTTCCTCGGTGCCTCGGTTTCGGGCCTGGTGGTGTCGGTGCTGACCCTGGTCGGCGTCGCCGCCGTGCTGTTCTGGATGCACTGGCAGCTGGCGCTATTCATCCTGCTGCTGAATCCCGTCGTGATCCTGTTTTCGACCCGGCTCGGCAAGCGGGTGAAGGACCTGAAAAAGTTCGAGAACCGCGCCTTCGAGGTGTTTCAGGATGCGCTCTCCGAAACGCTCGATGCCTTGACCCAGATCCGCGCGATGAACCGCGAGAAGCATTACCTGGCGCGCGTGACCGACAAGGCCGCCGATATCCGCCAGCATGCGGCGGCGTTCGCCTGGAAGTCGGATGCGATGAGCCGGTTTTCCTTCTTCGTGTTTCTTGCCGGCTTCGACGCCTTCCGCGCCGGCGCGATGCTGATGGTGGTGTTTTCCGATCTCTCCATCGGCCAGATGCTGGCGGTGTTCGGCTACCTGTGGTTCATGATGACGCCGGTGCAGGAACTGGTGAACATGCAGTATGCCTGGTACGCCGCCAACGCCGCGCTGGGACGGATCAACGCGCTGCTTGGCCTTCGCAGCGAACCGCAGCATCCGGCGTTGCGCGACCCCTTCGCCGGCCAGCCCACTGTCGGCATTGCGCTCGACCATGTGAGTTTTGCCTATGACGAGGGCGAAGCCGTGCTCGACGACGTCAGCCTCACGGTGGGGGCCGGCGAGAAGGTGGCGCTGGTGGGCGCCTCCGGCGGCGGCAAGTCGACCCTGGTGCAGGCCCTGCTGGGACTGTATCCGGTGAAGTCGGGGCAGATTCTGTATGGCGGCGTGCCGGTGACCGAGATCGGCTGGGAAACGGTGCGCGAGCACGTCGGCGTGGTGCTGCAGCACCCGGTGTTGTTCAACGACAGCGTGCGCGCCAATCTGACGCTGGGGCGCGAGGCCGACGATGCCGTGCTGTGGCAGGCGCTGGAGATCGCCCAGTTGAAGGACTTCATCGCCGCGCTGCCGCACGGACTGGATACGGCAGTGGGGCGCCAGGGCGTGCGCATGTCGGGTGGCCAGCGGCAGCGGCTGGCGATCGCGCGCATGATTGTCGCCGATCCCGAAATCGTCATTCTCGACGAGGCCCCCTCGGCGCTCGACAGCGACACCGAACGACGCCTGCATCAGGCGCTCAGCGGGTTTCTGGGCGGGCGTACCACGCTCATCATCGCCCACCGCCTGTCGGCGGTGAAACAGGCCGACCGCATCCTGGTGTTCGAGAACGGCCGCGTGGTGGAAGCGGGCGGCCACGATGAGCTGATTGGCCGCGGCGGCCTCTATCACAAGCTGTACCACCCCGCCTGAGCCCATTTCAAACCGGGCCACCCTATTACAGCATTTTCTGATATACTCCGTCGAGTTGTGCATACAGCAGTGGGCAGGTCAGGCTTTAGCCGCCGTGCCTCGGGACTGTTCTCACAGCCCCATCGTCTTCGACCTCTCTTTTGTGCTCCGGTGATTTCTGACAGCCGGCAGTGACAAGTCTTGTGGTTGGCGCCGATGTGATCGACGCGACCCGTTGGGCGGGCAGGAATTAGTACATTCCAAACGCCGCATATTTTCCGGTTCGTATTTTATGACCTGTTCGGTATTGAACCGGGCGCAGGTCTGTTTTGCGCGTTTGAGCGCACTAAAAAGGTATTGTCATGAGCTTTTCCGAACTTGGGCTTGATCCCCTTCTCCTTAAATCCGTGTTGGCTTCGGGCTACGAAAACGCCACGCCGGTGCAGCAGCAGGCGATTCCCGCCGCGCTGACCGGCCGCGATCTGCTGGTGTCGTCGCACACCGGCAGCGGCAAGACCGCAGCATTCATGTTGCCGTCAATCCAGCGTCTGCTGGTCGAGTCGACCGGCAAAGGCATGGGCCCGCGCGTGCTGGTGCTGACGCCGACGCGCGAACTCGCGCAGCAGGTCGAAAAAGCGGCCATCACCTATGGCAACGAGGTGCGCCGCTTCCGCACCGCGTGCCTGGTCGGCGGCTCGCCGTACGGCCTGCAGTTGAAGCGCCTGTCCCAGCCGGTGGACGTGGTGGTGGCGACCCCGGGTCGCCTGATCGACCATCTGGAGCGTGGCAAGATCGACTTCTCGCGCCTGGAAGTGCTGGTGCTCGACGAAGCCGACCGCATGCTCGACATGGGTTTTGTCGACGACATCAAGGCCATCGCCGCGCGCTGCCCGAAAGAGCGTCAGACGCTGTTGTTCT
>JAHJNP010000104.1 GCA_018820745.1 Gammaproteobacteria bacterium | reverse complement strand
CGAGCTGGAAAAAACCGCGCGCCGCGACCGCGCCACCCAGCTCTCCATCGAAACGCCCTACCGCAGCGCCGCCCTGCTGGACGCGCTGGCCACGACGCTGACGCCCGACACCTTCATCAGCGTCGGCGCCGACCTCAGCCTGCCGAGCCAGCTGATCCAGACCCGCCGTGCAAAAGCCTGGCGTGGCCAGAGCGAAGTGCTCAAAGACCGGCTGGTGGTGTTCGGGATCGGCATTTAAGCGCCCGCAATCGCGCCTGTTGAACCGCTATCAGCGATTGCGCCGGGCCGCGCGCTCGCGGGGCTCTGAATCGGCGTTGACGTCCAAAATCCGCACCTTGACGCTTTTCCCCTTCAGCTTGCCCGCGGCGAGTCTGCGCTGCGCCTCGTGCGCGATGCCCCGCTCCACCGCGACATAGGTGGTGGATTCGGTGACGGTGATCTTGCCGATCTGCGCGCCGGCGAAACCCGCCTCGCCGGTGAGCGCCCCCAGCACGTCGCCAGGACGGATCTTCTCCTTGCGGCCGCCGAGTATCTGCAAGGTCGCCATCGGCGGCAGCAGCGGTTCGTCGCTGGTGGCTTGCAGCTCGGCAAGCGAATGCCATTCAGGCTCGGTGCCAAGTTCCTTGACGATGTTGGCGACGCGCCGCATCTGGCTCGGGCTCGCCAGGCTCAGCGCCCAGCCTTCCTGATCGGCGCGGCCGGTGCGGCCGATGCGATGGATGTAGACCTCGGGATCGGGCGTGACATCGACGTTGATCACCGCTTCCAACTGGGCGATGTCTAGCCCGCGCGCGGCCACGTCGGTCGCCACCAGCACCGAACAGCTGCGGTTGGCGAACTGGATCAGCACCTGGTCGCGCTCGCGCTGCTCAAGTTCGCCGTGCAGGGCCAGCGCGTGAAATCCCTGCTCGCGCAGGACCTGCACCAAATCGCGGCATTGCTGGCGGGTGTTGCAGAAGGCCAACGTGCTGACCGGGCGGTAATGTTTGAGCAGAAGCGCCACCGCCTGCAGGCGGTCGTCGTGGCTCACCTCATAGAAGCGCTGGCGGATCTTGTCGTGCTCGTGCTGCTCCAGCAGCTTCACCTCGTGCGGCTGCCGCAGGAGGCGCCGGCTCAGCTCCGCGATGCCCTCCGGGTAGGTGGCGGAAAACAGCAGTGTCTGGCGCGTGCCGGGGCACTCCCGGGCGATGAAGCCGATGTCGTCGTAGAACCCCATGTCCAGCATGCGGTCGGCTTCGTCGAGCACCAGCGTGTTGAGCGCATCCAGGTTCAGGCTGCCGCGCTGCAGGTGATCCATGATGCGGCCCGGCGTGCCGACGACGACGTGGGCGCCGTGCTCCAGGCTGGCCATCTGCGGACGCAGGGTGGAGCCGCCCACCAGGGACAGAATCTTGATGTTGTCCTCGCTGCGCGCCAGCCGACGCAACTCCTGCGCCACCTGATCGGCCAGCTCGCGCGTCGGGCAGAGCACCAGCGCCTGCACCGCGAAGTAGCGCACATTCAGGTGAGTCAACAGGGCGAGTCCAAAAGCCGCCGTCTTGCCGCTGCCGGTCTTGGCCTGCGCGATCAGGTCGTGGCCGGCCAGTGCGATCGGCAGGCTGGCCGCCTGGATCGGCGTCATGTTGAGGTAGCCGAGCTGGCGAAGATTGGCCAGCATGGCGGGCGCCAGCGGCAGCTGGTCGAAGGGCGCGCCGGCCGTTGGGGTGTCGGCGGGCGGGGAGCCGGGTGGGGTGTTCGGGTGATCGGTCATGCCGGATTATACGGGGCGCACGGGGCTGGCTGAAGCGGCGTATCAGCCCGCTTCCAGCATCCGCAGCTGCCGTGCTTCCTCTTCGGCGCGGGCATCGTCGATTTCCCGCAGGACGCCGTCCAGGTCCACCGGCTTCGTGCTGTGCGCGAAGCGGCCGGTCAGCTGCACCTCCGGATGCAGCGCGCCATGCTCGTACAGCGCCCAGATTTCCTTGCCATAGTCGGTCCCCAGCAATTCCGGTGCAAATCGCCCGAAATAGCTGGTCAGGTTGGCGACATCGCGCGCCAGCATGTCGGGGGCGTGGTTGTTGCCGGCGGCGTCCACCGCCTGCGGCAGGTCGATGATCACCGGGCCGTCGGCGCTGATCAGGATATTGAATTCGGACAGGTCACCGTGAATCACCCCGGCGCACAGCATCAGCACGACTTGCTTGAGCAGCATCTGGAAATGCACCCGCGCCAGTTCCGGCGTGAATTCCACATCATTCAAACGCGGCGCCGCGTTGCCGTCCTCGTCGCAGACCAGTTCCATCAGCAACACGCCGGAATGGAAATTGTACGGCGTCGGCACCCGCACGCCGGCGCCGGCGAGGCGATACAGGGCATCCACTTCGGCGCTCTGCCAGGCTGCTTCCTGGGCTTCCCGCCCATAGCGCGTGCCTTTCGCCATGGCGCGCGCCTGGCGGCTGTTCTTCACCTTGCGGTTTTCCGTGTAATCGACGCTCTGGCGGAAGGCGCGCTTGTTGGCTTCCTTGTAGACCTTGGCGCAGCGCACCTCGTCGCCGCAGCGGACGACGAAGACCATCGCCTCCTTGCCGCTCATCAGCTGGCGCGTTACGTCGTCAATCAGGCCGTCTTCGACCAGCGGTTCGAGTCTTTTCGGGATTTTCATGTGTTCTTTTACTTGGGATGCATTCTGTTAGTGGCCTGTTTCCGCGGCCAACGCATTAAGACAATGTTGAAGCCACTACGTTCGGCACCGCCACCCGAACGTTCAGAATTGCAGCCAGTCGAGCCGCAGGGTCAGCCGCTCGCCGGATTCGGTTTCGGCAAGCAGCCATTCGGCGCCGTCCCGGGTGTAGACATCCACCGGCATCAGGCGCTGGCGACCGGCCCGATCGCCTATCGTGACGTTTAAATCCAGCCATTGCCGCTTGAGTGCAGCGAATTCCAGGCGCTCGTGATCCGAACAGGCGATCGTCCGGTAATCGCTCACCGCAATTTCACACCTGCCTGCTCGAACGGCGTCCAGGCCTTCGCCATGGTCGCGCCGAGACGCCCGGCCAGGCGTTCGGCCAGGCCTTCCTGCTCGGTGTAGTCGACGATATCTTCGACCTTGATAACGTCGCGCGCGACCGATTCGACGTTGCCGAAGCCGTCGGCGAGGCCGAGCTGGATGCTCTTCTCGCCGCTCCACACCAGGCCGCTGAAGGTCTCGGGCGTTTCCTTCAGGCGCTTGCCGCGGCCTTCCCGCACCACCGTGATGAACTGGCCGTGGATTTCCTCGAGCAGCTGCCTGGCAAATGCCTGCTGCCTGGGGTCGACCGGCGAGAACGGATCGAGAAAGCCCTTGTTTTCGCCTGCCGTCAGCAGGCGGCGTTCGACGCCGAGCTTCTGCATGGTTTCGGTGAAGCCGAAGCCATCCATCAGCACGCCGATCGAGCCGACGATGCTGGCCTTGTCGACGAAGATCTTGTCGGCGCCAGCGGCGACGTAATAGCCGCCCGAGGCGCAGATGTCGTCGACCACGGCGTACAGCGGCGTTTTCGGGTATTTGGCGCGCAGGCGCTTGATTTCGTCGTAGATCTGCCCGGCCTGCACCGGGCTGCCGCCGGGGCTGTTGATGCGCAGGATCACGCCACGGGTTTTCTTGTCCTCGAACGCGCCCTGCAGGCTTCTGATCACCGAGTCGGCGCTGGTCTGATCGGCCGCGATGACGCCCTGCAGGTCGATCAGGGCAGTATGCGCCTTGATCGAGACACCGTCCGAGCGGAACCAGCCGGCGGCCAGAAACAGCACGATAAACAGGTACAGAAAGCCGAGCGTCTTGAACAGGATGCTCCAGTGACGGCTGCGGCGCTGTTCCTGCACCGCCGACAGCGCCAGCTTTTCCAGGACGTCGCGTTCCCAGTTTGCCGGGGGTGTTTTTTCCGGTTCGCTCATTGTTGTTCTTCCATCAGGCTGTTTCGATCAGGTACACATGGCCGTCATGCTCGACGACCGGCAAAGGAATCAGGCCACGCCCGGCGCAGCGCCCACCCACGCACTGCCCGCTTGCGGGATGGTAAAGCGCGCCATGGGTGGAGCAGATCAAGTATAGCCGCGAGTCGTCGAAGAATTCCCCCTCCTGCCAGTCGAGTTCGACCGGCACGTGGCCGCACTGGTTGAGGAAAGCATGCGGCTGACCGTCATAGCGCACCACGAACGCCCGCTGCGGCTTGCCATGACGGCTCACCTCGAAGCGCATGCCACGGCCCAGCTCAGCCAGATCGAATGAAGCGCAGATCAGGCGTTCGCGTTCAGCCACGCGTGCACCTCGGCAAAACTGTCCATCAGGGCCAGCGGCGCATGCGGATGCAGGTCGCCCGCCTCGTGCGCGCCGTAGGTCACGCCCAGGCTGGCGACCCCGGCATTCGACGCCATCAGGAGATCGTG
>JAHJNP010000011.1 GCA_018820745.1 Gammaproteobacteria bacterium | reverse complement strand
CCGCGTATGGCCTGGTGGCACTGGGTGCATTCGGCAGTCTTGGTGGCCAGGTTGGTCTGCTTGCCACCGTGCTGATCATGGCAACTGGTGCAGGACAGGGCGCCTTCCTTGACCGGGTGGTGCGACTTCATGTTGAAGCGGGCCAGCACGTCCTGGTGACAGGTGGCGCACAAGGCGGTGTTCTTGTCGCTGCGCCAGAGCGACAGATCGAGGCGCTTGATGTCCTTGGGCGCGTGCAGGCCGTGGCAGTCGCGGCACTCAAGTCCTGCCTTGTGGTGGTCGGCGAACGCCCAGTTCATCCGCTTGGCGTCGTCCTTGTGGCAGGTCAGGCAGGCCGCCGCATCGGGCTTCTGCGGTCGCTTGACGGGATCCCTAGCCTTGGCGACTGCCATGTGTTCGGCGGCGCCGGCATGGCAGGTCGCGCAGTTGATGTCGGCATGGACGCCCTTGGTGTGCTGGTCTTCCTTGACGTCATGGCAGCCATAGCACGTGACCATGTCCCGGCTGTCGAGACCTGCAACCACATTCTGGGCGAATGTTGTTGTGGACAGTAGCGCCATGCTGACAGCCAAGGCGAATGCATAAATGCTTTTCATATTACTCCCTCCCCTATTTGTGTTATTTACGGCAATTGAAGCCACTTTGAAAAAACTGGGGAAGCACCCAAATCTTCCCTTAAATTTATTCACTACATGCTACGGAACTTTTCTACTATTTAGCAATCTTCATTAAAACTAGCACAAAAAAACAACTCTAAAAGAGATATTTTTATCTTGCGATCCGAATAGATCATTTACGCGTCGATTGTCCCGTGCCGGGCCGGCGTGCCCCCACCCCGGGTAGCGCCCCCCTCACACGGCAGCGCCGCATGATTCAGACCCGCGCGATCATGTGACGATTATGAGCAGGCTGCCCGCCCAAGCCGGACCTCAGGCAGTCAGCCGCCGCCAGGTCGCCACCACGGTATCGGGATTGAGCGACATCGAGCCGATTCCCTGTGCCACCAGCCAGTCCGCCAGATCGGGGTGGTCGCTCGGCCCCTGGCCGCAGATGCCGATGTATTTGCCGTGCCGCTTACAGGCGGCGATGGCTTCCGTCAGCAGCTTTTTCACCGCCGGGTTGCGCTCGTCGAAGCCTTCGGCCACCAGACCGGAGTCGCGGTCGATGCCCAGCGTCAACTGGGTAAGGTCGTTGCTGCCGATGGAAAAGCCGTCGACGTGCTGCAAAAAGTCGTCGGCCAGCAGCACGTTGGAGGGGATCTCGCACATCATGATCAGCCGCAGGCCGTGGTCGCCGCGCTTGAGGCCGTTTGCTTCCAGCAGTTTCACCACCGCCACGCATTCCTCCACCGTGCGCACGAAGGGGATCATCACTTCGACATTGGAAAAGCCCAGGGTCTCGCGCACCTTTTTCAGTGCCCGGCACTCCAGTTCGAACGCCGGGCGGAACAGCGCCGACACGTAACGCGCCGCGCCGCGCAGTCCCAGCATGGGGTTTTCCTCCTTCGGCTCGTAGCGGTCGCCGCCCACCAGGTTGGCGTATTCGTTGGATTTGAAGTCCGACAGCCGCACGATCACCGGCTGCGGCCAGAACGCGGCTGCCAGGGTGGCGATGCCCTCGGCCAGCTTGTCGACGTAGAACGACACGGGATCGGCATAGCCGGCGGTGCGCGCATCGATCTCGGCGCGCAGGGCCGGCGGCTGGCCGGCATAATCGAGCAGCGCCAGCGGATGCATGCCGATCATGCGCGCGATGATGAACTCCAGCCGCGCAAGGCCGATGCCGTGGTTGGGGATCTGCGCGAATTCGAAGGCGCGTTCGGGATTGCCGACGTTCATCATCAGCTTCACAGGCGGTTCGGGCAGGGTCTCGCTTGCCAGCGTCTCCACCGAGAATGGCAGCTTGCCTGCATACACCATGCCGGTGTCGCCCTCGGCGCACGACACCGTCACCGTCTCGCCGTCCTTCAGCACCGTGGTCGCCTCGCCGGTGCCCACCACCGCGGGAATGCCCAGTTCGCGCGCAACGATGG
>JAHJNP010000103.1 GCA_018820745.1 Gammaproteobacteria bacterium | reverse complement strand
CGTTGAGGTGCACTTCGTCCAGCGTGCTGATGCCGGCCCACAGCCTGTCGCGGAGCATGCGGATGCGTTCGTTCTCGGCGGCCATTTCCTCGGCCGCGATGCGGAAGGCCGCGCCCATGCCGACGATCTGATGGGTCGCCAGCGTGCCGGAGCGCATGCCGCGCTCGTGGCCGCCGCCGTGCATCTGCGCCTCCAGGCGGATGCGCGGCTTGCGTCGCACGTACAGGGCGCCGATGCCTTTGGGGCCGTAGGTCTTGTGGGCGGAGAAGGACATCAGATCGACTTTCAGCCGGCCAAGGTCGATCGGCGTCTTGCCGGTGGACTGCGCCGCGTCCACGTGGAACAGCACGCCCCTGGCGCGGCAAAGTTCGCCGAGGGTGTCGATGTCCTGGATCACGCCGATTTCATTGTTCACGTGCATGACCGAGGCGAGAATCGTGTCGGGGCGGATGGCGGCCGTGAATTTGTCGAGGTCGAGCAGGCCGTTCGGCTCGGGATCGAGATAGGTGACTTCGAATCCCTGCCGCTCCAGTTCGCGCATCGGATCGAGCACCGCCTTGTGCTCGGTGCGTACGGTGATCAGGTGCTTGCCCTTGCCCTTGTAGAACTGCGCCGCGCCCTTGATGGCGAGGTTGTCCGACTCGGTTGCGCCCGAGGTCCAGACGATTTCCCTGGGATCGCAGTTCACCAGCCCCGCGACCTCTTCGCGCGCCTGTTCCACGGCTTGATCCGCATCCCAGCCAAAGGCGTGCGAACGCGAGGCCGGGTTGCCGAATTTTTCCGTCAGGTACGGGATCATCTTTTCCGCCACGCGCGGGTCGATCGGCGTGGTCGCGGAGTAGTCGAGATAGATGGGCACCTTGGGCATGAACGTCTCGCTCTGGTTGGCTTGCGTTGAGGGGGCGGCATCGTGCACCGCCGGTCATGCCTGACTAAAAGCAACTCATGTGCCATGTCTGATAAATAGTGATAAGCGATTGAATAGACATAACAAAATTGCCTGACTGGGCGGCATCCGCCCGTGTAGGCTTTGTCTGTTTTGCGACAAAGGCGCTGCTGTTTTCCGGGTTGCGTATCGTTTTCCCGGGCGCAGTCGTGTCAGGCCATGGGCCGGCCCCCCGCCGCGACCGATGGCGAGCCGTGCGTGATGTGCTTCGTCGACGGCGGCCTTGCAGACCACACCCCAACAGAACGCGCCTTTTGTCGCATTCATGACACGGGGGGCGCGGCGTGAGATTCCGGCATTTCGGTGCCGGATCATGGACTTAGGATTGTTGGTGCTGCTGGCATTGCTCTTGCTGCAGCAAGCTTGACCGAAACCCCTTCAACTTTTGCAAAGAGCACACCATGACCACGCTAGACCAGACCGCCTTCAAACAACTCGATGCCGATAAGCGCTTGCAGAATCCGGTATTCAAGGACGCCACCGGCGAAACCGGCCGCTTCGGATTCCGTGGCGAAATCGCCATCAAGTTCGCGCAGCAGCTTGCCGACGAAGCGCGCCCGCCCGAGCTAACGGCCGACCAGGTGATTGCCGTGGCGCAGGAAGGCAAGTCGGGCATCGACTTCATGGCGGCCTATCTGCTTTCCTTCGAATACCTGAAGCCCCTGGTGGACGCGATGGGTTCCACCCTGAATGCGGACGGCAAGTATTTTCTCTTCTGCAACAACATCGACCTGAGCAAGCGCTACCAGGTCCCCTACAGCGGGGCGACGTTCTATGTGCTGCCCATCGACGAAGCGACGGTATACAACGAACTGCTGGACCTGCTTTACCTGGAGCGCATCGATCTCAAGCGCCTGGATTCAGCCGGAAAGGTGGATCGGATCGCCGACAAGGCGCTGAAGTTTTCCGACACCTTCCCCACCATGAGCTACGAGGAAGGACTGAGCGTCATGGGACCGGTGCGCAACCCCAACGAAGGCCGGCCGGTTTAAGCGGCCATCCGCCTGCCGCAGCGTCGCCATCGGCGCTTGCGGCAAAACCTGCAGCCCCCTTCGCAAACCAGGCAGTCACCATGAACCCTGAGATCGTCAACGCAAATCCCCATTACGGTCATATCGGCGAGGCTCAAGGCGTGCGCATACTGGTAGACCGCTTCTACGACCTGATGGACGAAGAGCCGGATTATTTCGGCATCCGCAAATTGCACCCGCAGGACTTGGGCGAATCGCGCAACAAGCTGTTTTGGTTTTTGAGCGAGTGGATGGGCGGACCGAAACTGTTCGCCGAACACGTCGGCCAGCCCATACTGCGCCGCCGCCACGCGCCCTTTTCCATCGGCATCAGCGAGCGGGATCAATGGATGGGCTGCATGGTGCGCGCCATGCAGGATGTCGGGCTTGAAGACGACCTGCGGATGCAGCTGCAGCACGCTTTCTTCAAGACGGCAGACTTCATGCGCAACCGGCCCGAGTAGCGAACACGCCCCCTCTGCGGCCGGGCGCCATGCAACGACCGACAGGTCACATGCCGCCCCTTGAGAACCGGGGCATTGCGCCCCGGTTTCTGAAGCGCCACAAAGCGCCGGCCTCGCGGCAAGGTTTGCGTTCAGGTTCGCTGCGCGGCCTTATCGCGCAGCATCCCTCTCGATGGGATTGTCAGCCACGGCATCCAAACAGATGACGTGTATTCGGCAAGCAGGGTGCGGCTCCAAAAAGACAAACGAAACAGGGTGCTCAGCCTTCGCCCAGCACTTCAGCGAGCGTTTCCGGCGAAAGAGTCGTGGCCTGGGCAAACCCGCCGACGAAGCGGATCGACTCCGGCAATATGGCGAACAGGGAAAAGTCGGCAAAGCCGAACAACTCCGCACTCTGGGGAAAGCGGGACAGGTAGGCGGCCTTTGCCTGGGCATGGCCTTCGGTCGCGTCGGCGTATTGCACCGCCCGGCCTTGTACCGTGATCCGGGCCAATGCCCGGATAGGCACGTCGGGCGTCGGCGGCGCGACGACCAAGAGACTCACGTGCGGGCTCAACAGCATGTCCCTGGTGTGCGCCGCGAGCTGGCTGACATGAATAACGAAACCCGAGCCGCCGGGCAGCATGGCGAAGGGCACCATGGATACATACGGCTGGCCCTTGTGCAGCGTACCAAGGGCCGCCACCTCTTGGGTTCGCAAAAGCTCGCGGAGGGTTTGGGCGTAAGCGGGATTCATCGGTGGGGTGTAGGGCTCAGCGTCGCTGGGTTTGATGCGTAACGTGGAAACCGCCGATGCTGCACAGCTGCCCCATGGGTTGACTGAGGGGGACTTGATGCTACCAGCGTTCAAATATTCGTGCGCTTACTGTCTTTGACCGGCAAAAACTGGAAGCTCATGAACTGTTGGCGGCAGTCTCTTAGTCCGGCCAGAGCCGCCGTTGGCGTACTGCACCACCTGGGTCAGCTATGCACCTGCGGATTCAACCGGTGGATGCAACACACGAGAAGCTGCTTAAGCAGAAGGAGTGTTGCGATGAAGCGAAGACGGCCTATTCAATTGGCACTACATATCAGAAACCGACTGATCGCTTTGCTTGCGGTTCCCGATTTCTCTTCCCAATCAATTTTGGGCAGCGAGGTCAGCACGTATTCCGGGCAAACGTGCGAAGCTGTCACGCTTTACAGTGTCAATGAAGTCGGTGATAAACGCGCGCGCCGCATCGGTCTCGCGCACCGCCGCATAGAGTTCTGCCCACAGACCGTGTTTGCCAATGGGACGGGCAACGATGTAGCCGCGTTCAAGATATGGCGCAACCGCCCACGCGGGCAGTGCGGCCAGGCCGCGGCGGCTGGCGACGAGCTGAAGGATGGCGACCGTCAATTGCGCTTCGCGACGCGGCGGTTTCACCCCAGCAGGAAGCAATACACGACGAATCAGATCCAGGCGGTCTTCCGGCACCGGATAGGTAATGAGCGTGTGGTTGGCGAAGTCGGTGGGCGTGAGCCATTTCTTCGAGGCGAGTGAATGGCCGGGCGGCAGCAGCGCCAGCATCTCGAACCCGAATAGCGGCACGTAGACTACCCCCGCGCGCGGCGCACGTTCCGAGGTAATGACCAGATCGGCCTGCTGGTCCTGGAGCAAGCCTACCGGGTCGGCCTGAAAGCCGCCCAGCAGATCGAGTTCCACCCCTGGCCACACGTCGCGGTAGCTGTCCATCGCAGGCATCAGCCAGTCATAACAGGTGTGGCACTCCACCGCGATGCGCAACTCACCCGCGTCGCCGTCCTTCAGCTTCGCCAGATCGCGCAGCGCCGCGTTGACCTGCGGTAGGGCCGTGCGTGCCAGCGTCAGCAGCCGACGTCCGGCGGCTGTAAGACCAAGAGGTCGCGCGGCGCGCTCGACCAGCGGCAACCCCAGCGAATCTTCCAGCGCCTTCAGTTGATGCGACACCGCCGACTGTGTGAGATGCAATCGCTCAGCGGCGGCAGTCAGTCCACCCGATTCAGCGACGGCCTGCAGCAGCCGCAGATGGCGTAGTTCGATATGAGATCGGCTCATGTATTGGATGAGAAATATTCGTTTGTTTCATGTTACAGGCACCGGCATCATGGCGTCCATCATTCATTGGGAGCACACGCATGGCACTGGCACACGTATTGGGCGTTCCGCGCATCGGACCGAACCGGGAACTTAAATTTGCACAGGAGTCGTTCTGGCGCGGCGAAATCGATGAGGCCTCGCTGAAAGCGGTGGCGAGCGGTATCCGCCAGGCCAACTGGCAACGGCAACATGCGGCCGGGCTGGATTTCGTCACCGTGGGGGACTTCGCGTTTTACGACCAGATGCTGAACCACATCGCGCTCCTGGGCTGCGCACCGGCACGCTTCGGCTTCGGGGACAAAATCGGCTTGCCCGAGTATTTCCAGCTGGCGCGTGGCAATGCCGCATGCCATGCGATGGAAATGACTAAATGGTTCGACACCAACTATCACTATCTCGTCCCCGAGCTGAATCCCGATACGCAGTTTTCGCTGGGTGCGGAATGGCTGTTCGACGAAGTGGCCGAAGCGCAGACAGCGGGCTTCAATGCCAAGCCCGTGCTGATCGGCCCGCTCACCTTCCTGCATCTGTCCAAGGAAAAGTCCATAGGCTTCAACCGCCTCGACCTGCTCGACCGCCTGTTGCCGGTCTATGGAAAGATTCTGGCGCGATTGAAAGCACAAGGCGTGGAGTGGGTGCAGATCGACGAACCGATTCTGGCGCTGGACTTGAGCGCCGACTGGCGTACCGCTTTCGAACGCGCCTATCACCACCTGAACACCGCCGGCGTGAGGCTGATGCTCGCCAGCCATTTCGGGCCACTGCGCGAGAATCTGCTGGTAGCAATGAAGTTGCCCGTGGCCGGGGTGCATGTCGATTGTGTGCGCGGCGGCGACGAATTGGCGCAGGTGGTCGACTGGCTGCCCATCACCAAAGTGCTTTCGGCGGGCGTGATCGACGGCCGCAACATCTGGAAGACTGATCTTTCCGAAGTGTTTAAGCGCTTTGAGGGCCTGCATCAGCGCCTGGGTGATCGGCTGTGGCTTGCGCCATCGTGTTCGTTGCTGCATGTTCCGATGAGCCTGGCGGGCGAGACACGGCTCGATCCGGAGCTCAAAAACTGGCTTGCGTTCGCCGACGAAAAAATCACCGCACTGACCATTCTCAAAACCGCATTCAATGCCGGCCGGCAGGCAGTGGCTGTGGAGCTGGCCGACAATGAACGGGCGCTGGCCGCGCGACGAACCTCAGGCCGGGTGCATGATGCGGCGGTCGGCGAGCGACTGGCCGCGCTCACAACTACGCACGACACGCGCAATCAGCCATTCGCGGTGCGCCAGACTGCGCAGCATGGGCGTTTCAGGCTGCCCCCCTTCCCGACTACGACCATCGGCTCTTTCCCGCAGACCATTGAAATACGCAGTGCCCGCGCACGTTTCAAGAAAGGTGAAATCAGCGAGGCCGATTACACCGTTGCGATGCAGCGGGAAATTCAGTATGCCGTCAAAAAACAGGAAGCCCTGGGGCTCGATGTTCTGGTGCACGGCGAAGCCGAGCGCAACGACATGGTCGAGTACTTCGGCGAGCAATTGCAAGGTTACGCGTTTTCGCAAAATGGCTGGGTACAGTCCTACGGCAGCCGCTGCGTGAAACCGCCGATCATCTACGGTGATGTGTCGCGCCCACAGCCGATGACGGTGGGCTGGACGCACTATGCGCAGTCGCTGACCGGCAGGCCGATGAAGGGCATGCTGACCGGCCCGGTGACGATGCTGCAATGGTCCTTCGTGCGCGACGACCAGCCACGTTCGACGACTGCCCTGCAGATCGCGCTGGCGATCCGCGACGAAGTGAATGACCTCGAAGCTGCCGGCATCGGCATCATCCAGATCGACGAACCTGCCTACCGCGAGGGCCTTCCGCTCAGGAAGGCGGACTGGCCGGCTTATCTGGACTGGGCGAGCCG
>JAHJNP010000102.1 GCA_018820745.1 Gammaproteobacteria bacterium | reverse complement strand
GTGCCTCTGTGTCTCTGTGGTGAGAAATCTGAATGAATGACGAACTTTCCCCCGAAGACGAACTGCGCCTCAACGTCCTGTTCAACACCGAGCTCAAGGCCGTCCGCATCGACGAATCGAACATGACGCTGTGGGCGCTGACGCCGCAGGGCGAGGCCAGCGTGCCGCTGAAACCCAACGAGCGCGCCGACCGCTACCTGAAGCGTGTGCGCGAGCAACTGTCGGGCCATGCCCTCGGTTCGCCCGGCGGTTATCCCGTCCACCTGACGCGCTGGACGCGGCAGTCGCAGTCCGGCTTGTCGATCCAGCACCTGGCGCAATTGCTGTTGATCGCCGAAGAAGAAGCGGTGGTGGCGGTGGTGCATTCGCCCGCGCTCACCGACGAACTGGCGCGCTACGCCTGGTGGTGCATGCCGACCCTCGAAAACGCGCGGCTGATGCTGATGCGGGACGTGGTGTGCCGCGGCAGCATGGGGCGCACGCTGGCCGAATTCCTGGTCGACCACCTGGCGTTCCTGCACGAGGACGACGTCGGCATTCTCGATACCGTCGCGGTGATGCTGGTTTCGGGTGTGCTCACCGACGCCGAGCGGCTGGCGATCTGGAAACGCGGCAGCAGCCGCAATTCGTATTACGTGGCCTTCCTTGAACTGCAGCCGGACCAGCTGCCCAACCCGCGTCCCGCGCGCGCCGATCACGCCAGCCTGCCGACTCTAGCCGGCAACCCTTACCGCACGATGCTGGAAAAAGCGCTGTCGGCGCAGGGGCAGACCTTCCTCGCCACCACCGCGCTGATTCTCGAACGCCCGGAAAACCAGGAAGTGGTCAACCACACGCTGAATGCGCTGGCGCAGTGGTGCGCGCCCTTGCGCCAGGCCGACGAAGCCGCGCGACACTCAGCGCGCGCGGCCCTGCTCGACGCGGCGCCGCAGTTCGAAGCGGATTGCGCCGCGCTCGACGCACTGGCCGCAGTGGACGTCGACAGCGTGCGGCCGATCTTCCTCAAGACCACCGCCATCGGCTCGCTGATGCGGCGCAAGATTCAGCCCGTCGTCACGCCGCTGCTGGACAGCATTTCCGTGCTGCGGCGTCAGCCCTAGGCACATAAGCTGAAACGACGAACCCCCTGCGTGCGCAAGCCCGCAGGGGGTTCGTCGACCGCGATGAATTACTTGCCGAGCGCCGAGTCGATGCTGGCCAGGAACTTGTCGGCCTTCTCGAAGCCGATCACCTTGTAGTCCGACTGCACGCCGGCGCTGTTCCAGAAGATCAGCCCGGGCGGGCCGAACAGGCTGAAGCGCTTGAGCAGCGCCTTGTCGGCGTCGCTGTTGGCGGTGACGTCGGCCTTCAGCAGCACCACGTCCGCCAGCCGCGCCTGCACCCGGGCATCGCTGAAGGTGAAGCTTTCCATTTCCTTGCACGACACGCACCAGTCGGCGTAGAAGTCGAGCATCACTGCGCGGCCGTCTGCCTTGGCCGCGGCCAGGCGCGCGTCGAGCTCGGCCACATCCTTGACCTTCTCGAATGCCAGGCCTTTCTGCTCGGCCGCCAGCGCCACGCCGCCTACCCCGCCGCCCTTAAAGACATCAAGCGGCTGCAAGAGGTTGCGGCTGCCCGCCAGCATGCCGAGCAGGATCGCCAGGCCGCCGATCAGCAGCACCACGCCGAGGCCTTTCCACAGACGCGACCAGCCGCTCGCATGCGCAGGCAGCGGGTCGAGCGCGTGCAAGAAGATCGCGCACGCGATCAGCAGCAGCGCCCACAACAGCATGCCGACCCAGCCCGGAACGACCGGCGAGATCAGGTAGATGGCGATCGCCAGCATCATCACGCCGAAGAAATACTTCACCGCATTCATCCAGCCGCCGGCGCGCGGCAGCAGGGCGCCCGCGGACAGGCCGATCAGCAGCAGCGGCACCCCCATGCCCAGCGCCAGCACGAACAGCGCGACGCCGCCGAGCACGGTATTGCCGGTCTGCGCGATGAAGGCCAGCGCGGCGGCCAGCGGCGGCGCGACGCAAGGGCCCAGAATGACGGCCGACAGCGCGCCCATGGCGAACACACCGAAGAAGTTGCCGCCCTTCATCTTGTTGGCGCGCTCGGAAAACTTGCTCTGCAGCGCGCTCGGCAATTGCAGTTCGTAAAAACCGAACATGGACAGCGCCAGGCCAACGAAAATCAGCGCACCCGCGCCGAGCGCCCACGGGTTCTGCAGGGCATTGGAAATCAGGGTGCCGGACAGCGCCGCTGCCACGCCGGCCACCGCATAGGTGATCGCCATGCCCAGCACGTAGGCGAGCGACAGCAGGAATCCGCTGGTCTTGGTTACCTTGGTGTTCTGCCCGGCGATGATGCCCGACAGGATCGGAATCATCGGGAACACGCAGGGCGTCAACGCCAGCAGCAGGCCGAGGCCGAAGAAGGTGGCGACCACCGGCCAGAAGCTGCCGCCCTTCAGCACGCGCTCGATGCGCGAGGTGTCGGATTCACTGGCGGGCTCGTCCGGCACTGCCGGCGCGCTGGCAGTGACCGCAGCGCCGGCGGTCAGCGTGAAATCGCGTGTGATCGGCGGGTAGCACACGCCGACCGCCTCGTTGCAACCCTGCCAGGTCGCTTCCATTACCAGCTGTTCGCCGGCGGCAAGCGCGCGCGACAGCGTCACGCCGGCGGCGAAATCCTGGTGGTAGACCTCGGTGCGACCGAAGGTCGGATCCTCCTTGACGTCGCCCGCCGGCGTATCGACGCTCGCCACCTTGATGCCGGCAGGCGATTTGACGGTGTAGGCAAGCTTGTCGCGATACAGATAGGTGTCGGCGGTCAGCGTGTAATCGAACCTGACCGTCTGCGCATCCGGCATGGCGGCGGCGACGGGGAAGGCCTCGTCCGGCGGCAGCAGTTTCGGCATGTCCGTGGCGCCGAGCAGGCTGCGCAGGCCATCCAGCGCGGAAGCAGATGCGGCTTCAGGTGCGGCAGCGGGCGCCGCGGGTGCCGCCACGGCTGCGGCCACCGGCACGGGCAGCTTGATCGGCACGCGCGTTTCCTGCGGGGTATAGCACAGCCCGGCATCGGCGCAGCCTTGCGAGAGGGCGGTCAGGGTGACCGTGGCGGCACCTGGCGTGCGCTGGATCGGCAGCGCGATGCGCACGTCATTGCGATAGATTTCGACCTTGCCGAAGAATTCGTCTTCCTTCACCTTGCCGGCAGGCAACTGCGGGGCGCCGAGCGTGGCACCCTCGACCGTGAACCGGAACTTGTCGCGGTACATGTAATAGCCGTCGGCAATCTGCCAGCGCGCTTCCAGCGTATTCGCATCGAGTGCTCGTGCCGAGAACTTGAAGGCGATTTCGGGGTCAAGAAATTCTTCGGCGTGGGCCACTGGAAAGATTGTCAGCGCGCCCCAAAGTGCAGGTAGTGCGCAGAGCAGACGAATCCACTTATTTTTGATCATGCTTTTCAGTCTCCGTGGCCAGCCAGTTTAGGTATGCAGGCAGGCCGTTTGTTATCGATATCGCAATCAGTTCGGGTACATCATAAGGGTGTTGCGTGCGGATGAGCTCTTCAACCAGCGGGTACGCTGCGCGGGTGGTTTTGATCAGCAGCGGGATTTCCTCCGCCGTCTCCACCGCTCCCTCCCAACGATAGATGGAGCGGCACGCCGGCAAAACGTTCACGCATGCCGCCGCCCGGCGCTCGATCAACGCACGCGCCAGTTTCTCGGCGCTCGCGGCATCGGGTAAAGTTGTCAAGATTAACAAAGGTTCCATCACATGCGCTTTGGTTGGATTGTGCTACTGCTGTTGTCATTTCCGGTTCTGGAAGCCATCAGCATTTTCTGGGTCGCCAGCGCCATCGGCGGCTGGGTGCTGTTGTGGCTGCTGCTCGCGGCGGTTGCGGGGGTCATGCTGATCCGCGTCGAACGCGTTGCCTGGGGTGCGCGCCTGCTGTTTTCGGTGCAGTCGGGCGCGAATCCCCTGGCCGCGATGTTCGCCAGTGGCCGTATTCTGCTCGCCGGCGGCCTGCTCGTCTTCCCCGGTTTCATCAGCGATGCCATCGCGCTGGGATTGTTGCTGGCCCCCGGCACCTGGCGTCGCCGCAAACCGGACCCGCTGCGTCCGGCGAATGACGATGCCGCCGCTTACCCAAGGGAGGGGACAGAAAACATCACGCCCAAAACGATAGACGGCGAGTTCAAGCGCGAGCCTGACGACAGGCCGCGTTAATTAAACAGCTTCATCTGGCCGCGCGCCTGTTTGATTTCGCGCAGCAAATCATCGGATGTCGGGTAGCGGTATTTCAACCGCAATTCGCGCGCAGTGCGCGCGTTCGACAGCCGGCGCGACTCGCGCAGAAACGACAGCAAGGCTTCGGACAGCACTTTTTTCGCCTCGACGCGATCGATGCGCGGCGGGCGCGGCAGATCGAACGCATCGGCGCAGCTGTCGAACCAGTCGCCCATTTTCAGCGGATGCGCATCGACCGCGTGGTAGATGCGCTGCGAACGCCCGCGGAACAGGGCCGCCCATGCCAGCCGCGCCAGATCGTCGGCGTGGATGTGGTTGGTGTAGCTGTCGTCCTTTGCAACCAGCGCCGGGGTGCCGCGCTTGATGCGTTCAAGCGGCAGGCGGTCGGCGGCATAAATGCCCGGCGCGCGCAAAATGCTCACCTGCACCCGCTGCGTTTCGCCCCAGGCGCGCAGTTGGCGTTCGGCGTCGACGCGCCGCACCGCGCGGCCATTGACCGGCGCCACCGGGCGCGTTTCGGCGACCCAGTTGCCGCCGCAGTCGCCATACACGCCGCTGGTGCTGATGTAGACCAATGCGCCCGGGCGGCCGCGCCGCATCAGCGCCTGCAGCAGATGCGCGGTGCGCGGATCGGTTTGGCCTTCATTGGGGGGCGGCGCGAAGTGAAACACGGCATCGACGCGCGGCAGCCGCTTCAGCGTGGCCGGCGCGTCGAGATCGCCGACGTAGGGCGTCACGTCCAGCCCGCGCAACTCGGCGGCGCGCTCGGGACGGCGGATCATGCCGATGAAATCAGCCTGCCCGGCGTAGCGTCGCACCAGCCGCTCGGCGACGTCGCCAAATCCGACAATCAATATTTTTTTCATGACCGCTCACCTGTAACCCTACCCATGCAGGGGTGAAAACCCCGCCTGCGCGGGCGATAATCCATTGGTTTATCATCGCATTTTAAGCCCACATCATGCCGCATCAGGTCACCATTCAGCCCAGCGGGCACCAGTTCGTCGTCGAGGATGACGAAACCATACTCGAGGCTGCGCTGCGCGAAGGCTTTTCGCTGCCCTACGGCTGCCGCAACGGCGCCTGCGGCAGCTGCAAGGGCCGCGTCCTGTCCGGCCAGCTCGACTATGGCACGCACTCACCCAACGCGCTGAAAGACGAGGAAAAGGCGCAGGGCCGTGCGCTATTCTGCCGCGCCAGGCCTTTGAGCGACATGGTCATCGAAGCCAAAGAAATCGGCGCCGCCAAGGATATCGTGGTGAAGACACTGCCGTGCCGGGTGGAAAAGCTGGAAAAGCGTGCCCACGATGTGATGGTCATCAAGATCAGGCTGCCCGCCAACGAACGCCTGCAGTTCCTCGCCGGACAATACATCGATTTTCAGTTGAAGGGCGGCAAGACACGCAGTTTTTCACTCGCCAATCCGCCGCACGACGACGCCTTGCTGGAACTGCACATCCGCCATGTACCAGGCGGCCTGTTCACCGACCAGGTGTTTTCCACCCTGAAGGAACGCGACATCCTGCGCCTGAAAGGCCCGCTCGGCAGCTTCTTCATCCGCGAGGATTCCGACAAGCCGATGATCTTGATCGCCGGCGGCACCGGCTTTGCGCCAATCAAGGCCATGCTGGAACACGCCTTCGCCGAACACACCGATCGCGAACTGGTGCTGTACTGGGGGGTGCGCTCGCTGAAAGACCTGTACATGCCCGAACTGCCGCAGCAGTGGCTGGCCGAGCATCCGAACTTCAGCTTCATCCCGGTGCTGTCCAACCCCGAGCCGGGTGACCACTGGCAGGGCCGTAGCGGCTTCGTGCACCAAGCGGTGCTGGCTGACTTCGCTGATTTGTCGGGGTACCAGGTATACGCCTGCGGTGCACCCGCCATGGTCGACAATGCGCGCGACAGTTTTATCAAGGCCCGCGGCCTGCCCGAAGACGAATTCTTTGCCGATTCATTCGTCTACGCCGCAGACGCCGAGGCCGTGCCTACCGTCTGACCCCTCAGGGCGAGCTTTACAGTTCGCCCCTGGCCCCCGCCCGCATAATCTCAAGCAGCGAATTGCGCACCGCGTTGATGCGGTCTTTCAGCGCCTGCGGCACACGCATTTCTTTTGCAATCGCATCGACATTGACGTCCATCATCACCAGCCAGCCCTGGCCGCTGGCGTCCTCGATCATGGCGATGCGGCATGGCATGAACACGGCGAAATCCAGATTCACGTCGATCAGCTCCTTGGCCGTGACGGCGTCGCAAAACTGGAAGATGGTGATGGTGCGCTGCGGCTGACCGGTGATGGCTTCCACCTGTTTCGACAGCGGCAACTCGGCCACCAGCTGCAGGTTCAACGCATTGGCGCGCAGGCGCATCGATTCGGCCGCCTCGGACAGGCTGACACTGCGGTCGATGGTCATCTTGTAAACGTCGGTTTGCGCCGACTGACTGGCCTTGGGTTCCGCGGCCCGGCTGGCGGGTACGGACAGCAGCAAGGCGCTCAGCACGACACCAAATACGGCAAGAAAAGTAGTGCGCATGACAGCTCTCCTTTTGAATATCAGAAAACTCTAATGGTACACGTTACCTCGTGGCGGGCGCCTGCACAAACGTTCTAGCCCGCAACAGGACGCTCAAACCCTATATCGCCCGGCACAACGCCAGCGCCCTTTGGTAATGCTTGCACGCCTCACCGGGCTGGCCGCTCTGCGTCTTGAGCTCGGCCATGCGGATGTGGCCTTCCGCGCTCGGCGCGATGGCAAGGCTGGCTTCGAGGTAGCTCTGCGCCTTGCCCCACAGTTGCTGCACGCTGCACAGCTGCGCCAGCGTCAGCAGCAACTGCGCGTCGCGCGGCTGCGCGCGCAGCCATTTCTCGGCCTGTTCGATCTGCCGCGTCGGGCTGCTGCCACGCGCCTCGCCGTACAAGACCACCAGGTCCTCGTGCCACTCGCGGCTGAGCGCGGCCTCCAGCACGTCGAGCGCGGTGTCGTGGCCGCCGCGCTGCATGAAGGCACGTGCGGCCGCGCGCGCCACCCAGGGGTCGACTTTGAAATCAGCCGGGATTTTCTTCCAGTACTCCAGCAGGCCGCGGTCGTCTTCGGCGCGACGCTTGAGATTTTCAGCATAGGCCATGCGGCGGTTCTGCACGGCAATGCCCGGTTCCAGTGCGTTGCCGCGCATCAGCGCGTCGAGCAGACGGTCGACCTCGTCCCACTGCCCCGTCATCTGGCGTGCCTTGAGTTCGAGCCGCAACAGGGTCGTGTGCTGCGGGGCAATCTCCTTGGCCCGATTGATTGCCACCAGTGCGGCCGCCGCGTCCTTGGCCTCGAGACGCGCCTCGGCCTCGAACAGCTGCGCGGCCAGTTCGGCGCCATGTTCGGTGGCCGCCTGGAGGTGGCGCTCGCGCTGCGGCACGGCGCGCATTTCCTGCGCCGCACGCGCCGCCAGCACGCGCGCCAGACCCAGGCGAAGTTCATCGCCTTGCCATTGCCCCAGCGATTGCTCGGCGTCCTGATGGCGGTATTCGGTATACGCCTTGAGGCCGCCGACAAAATTCTCATCCCGCCTTTTGGCGGCACGGCGCTCGCGCTGCTCGCGCACGATGCTGGGCAAATTGAGCGTGAGCATGGCCAGCCGCAACAGGACGACCCCGCCCACCACCAAACCAACCAGCGCCAATACAAAGCTGATGAAGGAAATCTCCATCCGCCACGGCGGATACACCAGCACCACATAACCGGGGTCGTAGCGCCCCGCCATCGCCAGCGCGACAGCCAGCACCACAACGATGATCAGCGAGATCAGCCAGCGCATCAGTGCTCTCCCTTGTACGCTTCGAGCGCGGCGAGGCTGGCGTCGATCCCGGGCAGTTTCTGGGCGATCTGCAAGCGGGACAGGCGCTCGATCTCCTTCAGCGCAGCGGTGACGCCGGCGTCGCGTGTATTGAAGTAGCGGGTCAGCAACGCCGACACCGCGTGCAAATCGGCCTGGAACGCCGCCTGGTCCTGCGACAGCAGCGCGAGCCGCGCCGACAGCAGGCGCAGGCGCAGATTTTCGCGCAGGAAATAGGCCTGCTCGGGCGGCAGCAACACGGCCTCGTTGCCATCGATGCGGCGGATCTGCGCCAGACGCTTCAGTTCGGCCCACAGTTCCTGGCCGATACCGGCGGCCCGGCCGCCGCCCCGTGGCGTCGGCGCCGCTTCGGAAGCCTGCGCGCTGGCCAGCGGCCAGCTGGCATGGCGTGCCACCATCGCCTCGATGCGCGCGCTCGCCCCGACTTCGTCGAACGAGGGGACTGCGCGCAGGTTGGCCAGGTCGGCCGCAATCGCGCGGCGCAGCGCGGTGAACTGCGGCTTGTTCAGGCGCTGCAGCCGGGTGTCGGCGCCTTCCAGCGCGATGATCGCCGCCTTGACGTTGCCTGCCAGCTGCAACTGCTGGGCGGCGGTGAGCAACACCTGCTCGATCTCGGCCAGCGTCCACTGGTCGCGCCCCTGCGCCAGATCCTTGTACAGGCTTTCAAGTGCGAGCTGCTGCTGCTGCGACGTCGCCATCTGGCTTTCGATGTGGGCGACCCTTTCACTGACCTGCCGCATCGCGTCGTCGGCGTTGCGCGCCAGCAGACGGGTTTCGTTGACGGCCGTTCCGGATTCGGCCAGCCGCCGCCCCAGCTCGGTCTTCAGGTCGCGGATGCGCTCGCGGCCGTCGAACCACGACCAGCCAGCGGCCGCCAGCGCCAGCGTGGCGATCAACAGGGCGACCAGTGCCACCGCCGAAAGGTGGGGGCGCGAACCCGCAGGCGCAGGCGCGGCGGCAGCTTGCGGGGCGGGCGGTGGAGCGGATGTTTCGGGGGTGTCATTCATGGGTTGTTCCTGAACCAGTTAACCAGACCGTCTACCAGACCGTCATCGCCAGCGGGGGTGGCGATGACGCGTGCAATGCCAAAGCGGCGAGCCGCCTCGGCGATTTTCTCATGCGGGGCGAAAAGCGGGGTGGATGCCAGCAGCGGCCGGCCCGCCTCGCCCAGCAGCGCCGCCAGGTTATGCAGCGTCTCGG
>JAHJNP010000101.1 GCA_018820745.1 Gammaproteobacteria bacterium | reverse complement strand
GGTTGAGGTGCATGCTCTGCAGGTTGGCCTGGCCGTGCTGCCGGCAATCGAAGATGCGGTCGTAGGCGCGGTAGATCGGCGCGTTGTCGTGGGGCCACAAACGCGTTTCGGCGGCGGGGTCCATCCACGGATGCATGGCGGTGGGCATGAGCCGTGCGCCCAGTGGGTCCAGCAGGCGGTTGACCTGCCTGATCTCGGCCTGGAAACCCGCCACCAGCGGTTCGAGCGCGGGATCGGGACGCTCGTTCTTGATTTCGACGAGATGCAGCACGATCTCGTTGGACCAGCCAAATTTTCCACGATCGACTGACGAAACAACCCGGCCGCCTGCGGCCGCCTGCAGCAGCGCGTCGGCTATCGGCATGACCGCAAGGCTGTGCCAGTCCACGATCATGTATTCCAGTTCGATGCCGTAGCCGGCAAAAGCATGCAGCGGAGGGGCCATCAAGCGTTGACCCGCTTGCGCGCCTCGATGCGGCGCACGAACGAGCCCATGATCTCGCGGTAGAGGGCGTCTTTCAGCACGCCGTCCTCGTTGCCGGCGTCGACGTTGGGGTTGTCGTTGACCTCGATGACATAGCAGCGGTTGCCGACCTGCTTGACGTCCACGCCGTAGAGGCCGTCGCCGATCAGGTTGGCCGCCTTGAGGGCGATCTTCACCACCTCGTCCGGCGCCTCGGCCACCGCCACCGCCTTGACCGGGCCTTCCTGGTAGCCCGCGCGGCCGGGCTCGCGCTTGACGATCTGCCAGTGCCCGGCGGCCATGAAGTACTTGCACACGAACAGCGGCCGCCGGTCGAGGATACCGACGCGCCAGTCGAACTCGGTGGGCAGCCATTCCTGCGCGACGATCAGTTCCGATTTCTGCAGCAGTTCGTTCACCTTCACGAGCAATTCCGGTTCTGATTCCACCTTGGCCACCCCGAGCGAAAACGAGCTGTCCGGCTGCTTCAGCACGCAGGGCAGGCCGAGGCTGGAAACGATCTGGCCCACATTGTCGGGGTGCACCATCAGCGTGCGCGGCGCGGGAATGTTGTGGCGGGTGAGCAGTTCGGCGAGATAGACCTTGTTGTTGCACCGGAGGATCGACTCGGGGTCGTCGATCACCACCAGGCCTTCCGCGCTCGCCCGCCTTGAAAAGCGGTAGGTGTAGTGGTTGGCAAAAGTGGTGTCGCGGATGAACAGCGCGTCGAACTCGGGCAACCGGGCAAGATCGGCGCGGGTGATGAATTCCACGGCGAGGCCGACGTCTCCCGCGGCCTTCTCGAATTTCTGCAGCGCACGCGGGTTGGAAGGTGCTTCCGCGTTGGCGGGGTCGTGCAGGATGGCGAGGTCGAAACGCGGCGCAGGCCGCTTGTGCGCGTGATGGCGGCGGCCCATGAAATACGCGGTGGCGGCCTCCACCACGAAATCCTGATGCGACGGCGGGATGTCGCTGGCGGCGATGGCGCGCACGCTGCGCAGGCGCCACCGGTCGCGGCGGCGCTCGAAATGGGCGCGCAGCAGGGGCGCCTGCAGCAGGCTGAAGAGTTGATGGCTCAGGGCATCGTGGCGGCTGGCCACGTTGCGGCCGAAATAGATGCTGAGCTCGAACGTGTCCGACTTGATGGGCGCGAGCGACTTTTGCACCAGATCGTCGAGATCCTCGGTCAGCAGCCGCACCAGGTTCTGCGACTTCAGGTCCTCCATCGTGCTCACCCTCGGCAGCGGCTTGTGGCCGCGCGCCTCGGCCAGCAGGGAGACGTAGTAACCGAGGCTCTGATAGCGGTATGACTTGCACAGATTGAACAGCTTGGCCGAGCGCCCCTCGCCATAGGCGGGATCGGTCAGGTAGGCGCGCGCTGAAACGAGGCTCACCCCGGGGATGTCGAGCGACCAGTCGCGCGGATTGTCGACGACGATGAGGATGCTCACGCTGCCCCCTTCGGCACCGCCCGTGGCGGATAAACGACCAGCAGGTTGGCGTCATGGGTGACGATGCCGAGCAGCACCGCACCGATCACGCGGTCGATGTTGATCCAGTATTCATGCGAGGGGCCGTAGGGATGCCGCTCATAGGGGTCGACCACCAGCACGCTGCGCTTTTTGCGGTCGTAGCCCGCGATCACGACGAAGTGCCCGGACGGCAGGCCGTGAATGTCGTCGGGCTCGTCGTTCGGTCCGTATTCCCGCACCGCGCGATACAGGTAGGTGGAACTCAGACCGGTGATGATGGGCAGATTACGGCGCAGCAGGCCGCGGATCAGGGGCCGCGAAAGGTCGGCCAGGCGCAGGCGTCCGCCGAGGCGCAGGAATTCCAGATAACCCTCGGTGACATGCTGCAGCCTGGCGTCCTGCTTCACCTCGCGCTGGCGCTGCAGGCGCTCGGCGATGTCCACCCCGGGCGCAAACCAGGTGGGGTCGAACACTGTCAGGTTGTAGGTGTAGAGGGTGGCCTGATAGCCCTGGCGCAGGGCATCGCAAGCCAGAAAGATCGCGAAGGTGCCGCCGTGCGTCATCCTGTGGGTGCGGGCGATCACCTCCGGAAGCGGCACATCCGCCCCCCAATAAGTGTAGACGGCATGCAGGCAGGTCGGGCCGCAGGTCGTCTCGTCCGGTTGCGGCAGCATGTTGAGCGGCAAACGCAAGGTGGTCGGATGCATGAATCAGGCCTCGTCCGAACATTGTTTGATCGATTTATGGAAACGCTTAATTCGGCAGGGCTGTCATTGCGAGTACCCCGATGGCATAAACACCCAGGGGGCATAAACTCGCGCGCAATCCAGCGCATCGATCAAGCGGGCATTTCCGGATTGCCCTAAAGGACTCCCTATGGGCTGAAGCCCATGTGGCGTCGTATGCCGCCTCGCTGCGCGCCTCGCAATGACGAATCAATCAGCGTCTTGCTAACGTTGCCACACCACGCGCAGCAGGTTCTCCTGCTCGTTGTAGTGATATTCCAGTTCGCCCTGGTAGGCATGGTGCAGCGCCTCGCCGATGCCGCGGGCGAGATGGATGTCGGTGGTGGTGATCTGGACGCCGTCATCCTGATCCTCGATGTTCATGATCCGCTTGAGGGGATGCTCGGCCTTGGCCCGCGCTTCCTCGTTCCTGGCCAGATGCAGCAACTCCTCGCGGTGATCCTTGAAGAACGGCCCGCTCACGGTCACATAGCCGGCTGGGAACGCGTCCTGAATGCGGTGGCAGGCCGGGCACATTTCCTCGTGGGCCTCGGCCGGCCGCGCCAGCCATTGCCAGCGCCCTTCGTGGAACACGGCACCGCATTGCGGACAAATCGTGGGTTCCGGCAGCTTGTGCTTGACCTTGTAGGTGTCGTGCCGGGTTTCCTGGACCATGCGGTCGCGCCGGACAGGGTGGAAGTCAGTGAATCGGGTTTTCATTTTGTACTCCTGTTGATGACATCAAAAAAGACTTGCTTAAATCCACTCCTTTTCCGCAACCGGACGCTGTTCCCCCCACAGCACACCCGGCGGCAGATCGAGCAGGGAATAGGCCCCCGCCTGCAGAAACGGCAATGCGCGTGCGGCGGCAAGCATCATCCGCGCAGCGAGCCCCGCCTCGTCGTAGCGGGCTTCCAGCAGAAATGAGGCATGGCCGGTTTCTACCGATGCGGCGTGGCGTTCCAGCATCACGCCATGATTGGTTGCTTCCAGCGCGGCAATGCTGGGTACCGGGAAGACCAGCGTCTGTTCATCGAGAAAGAGGGGGTCGTTGACGATGGCGATCTCCACGTCATCCGCGTCTGCCGAGGGTTCCAGTTCAACATAAACATAGCGTTGGAGGGCGCCCCCCATTGACCTGCGTTCTGTCGCCAGCGCTTTCCTCACCCCCTTGATGTCTGCAGCGGCCAGCGTGTGGTGCAGGCTTGATCCGGTATGGAGGCTGGTTTGCGTATGCCCGCCGGGCGCCAGCAACGCAAACTGGCTGCGGAACAGGGAGAGCGCGCCCGGGTCGCATCCCGCGCCGACGACAGCCGGCACCTTGCGATGCAGCGCGGCGCGATGGATTTCCGATTTGTGTTCGAGGAAAGCCTCGCCGTGGAGGCGTGCGCATTCCACTACCGGAATGCGGCTTTGCAGCAGATCCTTCGCGACCCCCATGACCGCGTCGAGTGGCACGCAGATGAGCGCGGCATCGACTTCGTTCAGCTCGCTGATATGGGTCACGGCAGGTGCTTTCAGCCAGGAAGCCGGCGACCCGCCTGGGCGCCGTACCACCCCCGCAAGAACGCTGGCCGGGTCGGCCAGGATGGCTTCAGCGCATTGGCGTCCCACATTCCCCAGGCCGATGATGGCAAGCCGTGTTTTTTTCATGTTGTTACGCCGACATCATGGGTCGGCCCGGTTTTCGAAAAGGCTTATCGTTGATTCATCTTAGGACGCGGAAAGCACGATGGAGGATTCACCGTGAGGGATTTGCCAGCAGCTTGAGCATTTCACGCATGAAGGCGGGCAGGTCGGCGGGCTGTCGGGACGTGACCAGCTTGCCGTCCACCACCACTTCCTGGTCTTCGTACAGGGCGCCTGCCTGTTTCAGCTCCTCGGCGACCGAGTGGGAGCAGGTGGCGCGCCGCCCCACCATCACGCCGGCGCTGATCAGGATCTGCGGCCCATGGCAGATGGCGGCGACCGGTTTATTGCCGTGCATGAAGTCCTGTGCGATCGCGATGGCGGCCGCCTCCTTGCGCAGGGTTGCGGGCGCCTTGCCGCCGGGGAGCACGAGCAGGTCGTATGCCTTCGGGTCGACATCCCGCAGCGCCATGTCGGCGACGACTTCGTAGCCGTGCTTGCCGTGGATTTTCCCCCTGGAAATGGAGGCGACGTCCACCCCCAGTCCTGCTTCCTGCAGCCGGTAGAACGGAAACAGAAGCTCGGAATCCTCGAAATGATCGGCGCTGATAATCAATGCTTTCATGTCAACTCCTGATGGGATCTCTTCGCGATGCGAGGCCTGCTAGGTTCTGCGCTCCAGCGCAATGCCGACCAGTTCGATCACCACGCCCAGCGCCAGCACCGCGAGGCCGCCCCATACCTCGGGCGCCAGGAACATCATCGTGCCGCCCAGCACCACCAGAAACAGCGCCAGTGCACGCCTTGAACGTCGATACCTCAACATGTCGAATGTTCCTTCGCATCGATCAGGGACGGGCTACTCATAGCGCAGCAGTTCTTCGGCGAGGGTGTCTTCGCCAAAACGTTCGATCAGCGCGTCGATCTCGGACAGCAGCGTGTCGTCCTCGTCGTCCTCCAGTTCGCCGTCGCCCACCAGCCGCGCGCCCAGGCCGGCCAGGATGGCGTCCCTGACAGTGGAAAGCGTTGGCGGATTTTCGCGGTTCTCGTCGCCGACCACCGCCTCAATCGCACGCGACAAGGATTCGCTGGCGCTGGCCTGCACAAAATCGATGGCCAGTGCGGCGCCGCCGAACTCCTCGATCAGGGCGTCCAGTTCGTCGAGGATCGAGATGTCGACGTCAAAGTGGTGCAGTCGCTCGGCCTCGTTGAAGTCGTCCGGCAGCAGGTCGGCGAGAAAGCGGCGCACCGCCATGAGGGAAACGGGTTGCTCGCATTCCGGATTGTTGGCCCGGCTGCTGAGCAGCGCGGACAAACGTGAACTGACGCGGCTTGAAACATCGATTGGATTACGGATCATGGCGTTTCCTGCTTGTCTGGGATCACATTGAGGAATCGTGATTTTCAAAACCACTGCTTGATTGAAGGTATAGCAGATGGCTTTTCGAACAGGAGCGAGCGCGCGGCTCGCCTATGATTAAGCAATGGACAAAAGCCGCCCCCCACACGTTTCAAGCCGGCCGGAGCAGGCCGTCGTCAACCTCGAAGCCAAGCTCGGCTTCCTCGGCCGGCCGGATGCCTACCCCGGGGCGCCGTCGCGGGTGGACGCGGTGGAGACCCACATGTCCTGGGTTTTTCTGACCGATTCCCATGCCTACAAGCTGAAAAAGCCGGTGCGCTACGACTACCTCGACTTCAGCACGGTCGAGGCGCGGCGCCTGGACTGCGTGGTTGAAGTTCGGCTCAACCGCCGCCTGGCCCCCGAGGTCTACCTCGGGGTGGTCCCGCTGGCGGTGGACGCGGCGGGCCGCCTGAGCTTGGGCGGGGCAGGGGAGACCGTCGACTGGCTGGTGCGGATGCGGCGGCTGCCGGCGGGCCGCATGCTCGACCATCTGCTGCGCAACGGAGGGGTCGAGCATGCGGACATCAGGCAACTGGCCCAGCGGCTTGCCCGCTTCTATGCCGCGCTGCCTGCGGAACCGCTCACGCCAGCGACGTATCGGCAATCGCTGGCCGGACGAATCGAGGACAACCTGCGTGAACTCGGCAGCCCGGAATTCGGCCTGCCCCGCGACGTGCCGGCGGGACTCGCCCGCTTCCAGCTTGATTTTTTGCAACGCCATGCCGAATGGTTCGATCAGCGCGTGCAGGCGGGCCGCATCGTCGAGGGGCATGGCGACTTGCGGCCGGAGCATGTGTGCCTGCTGGCCGAACCGGTCGTCATCGACTGCCTGGAGTTCAAGCGCGAATTCCGCATCCTCGATCCGGCCGACGAGCTGGGTTATCTGGCGCTGGAGTGCGAGCGACTGCACGCGCCGCACGTGGCCCGCTGGCTGCTGGACGGCTATGCCGAGGCGAGCGGCGACGCCCCGCCCGTGGCGCTGCTGCATTTCTACCAGAGCTGCCGGGCGATGCTGCGCGCCAAGCTCGCCTTCTGGCATTTGCGCGATGACGGCCGGCATCGGCCGGAAAAGTGGATTGCCACGGCCAGGGACTATCTCGAATGGGCACAACGGCACGCCGACTCGGCCGCAGGCTGAGCGGGCTTAGACCTGCAGCAGTTCGACCAGCGAGCCGCCGCTGTGCAGGCGGTAGATGGCCTCGGCGAACAGCGGCGCGGAGGTCAGCACCGCCACCCGGCTGCCCAGCAGCGCCGGCGGCAGCCGGAAGGGCGGAATGGAATCGGTGACCAGCACCTTATCCAGCGCCGGGTCGGCCAGCACCGCGCCCGCCGCGCCGACGAACATGCCGTGGCTGGCCGCGGCGTAAACCCGGTTGGCCCCCAGCGCCTTGCAGGCGGCAGCGGCCCGCGCCAGCGTGGTGCCGGTGCCGATCAGGTCGTCAAGAATGATCGCGGTCATGCCGCCGACATCGCCCACCACCGCTTCGCCCGACACCACGCCTTCGCTGCGGCGCTTTTCCATGAAGGCGGCCGCGATGGGACGGTCGAGCGCCTGGCTGAGGGCCCGGCGGAAGGCTTCGGCCCGCTTCACCCCGCCGGCGTCGGGCGACACCACCACGATCGGCTCGTCCTCCAGATGCGCCGCGAACCAGGTGACGAACAGGCCCTGGGCTTCGAGATGCTCGGCCGGGATGCGGAAGGCATTCTGGTAGGCGGCCGCGTTGTGGACGTCGAGGGTCACCATGCGGTCGGTGCCCGCGGCTTCGAACAGCTGGGCGACATAGCGGCTGCTGACCGGGTCGCGCGACTTGGTTCTGCGGTCCTTGCGCGAATAGGCAAGATAGGGGCACACGGCGGTGACCCGGCCGGCCGAGGCGTCCTTCAGGGCGCCGATGAAAAACAGCAGGCGGACCAGCTTGTCGTTGGCGCTCATGCCCGGCTCGCCGTAGAGCGACTGGATCACGTAGACATCCTTGCCGCGCACGTTTTCCAGCGGCCGCGCCTTGTGCTCGCCGTCCTCGAATTCCCGTTCCTCGTGGCTCGACAGCGCGACCCCCAGCGCCGCGGCCACCCGTTCGCCGTAGGCGCGGCTGGCATCAAGTGCAAACAGGCAAAGCGCATCCGGGGTCATCGGTGTCTCCTCAATGGCGGCTGGCAGCATTTTCATAATATGCCAGACTCAAATGGAGGTCTGCCCACAACCAAGGCGAGAACCATGGAACCCAAGGAATGTTTTTACAAGGAGCAGTTCGGCTACTGCTGGCTGGTGGATGGCCAGTGGCTGTTTCAGGCGGTGGATGTGGCCGAGCAGCCGCTGGGCGAACCGGTCAAGGTCGAGTTGGGAGAACTGGTCTTCCATCACGATCAGGACGAAGAATTGCACTAGGGAAGCGCTGATTGATTCGTCATTGCGAGTACCCAGAGGGCATAAACTCGCGCGGCAATCCAGCGTATTGATTAAGCGGGCATTTCTGGATTGCCCAAAGGACTCCGATCCACTATGGGCTGAAGCCCATGTGGAATCGTATGCCGCGTCGCTGCGCGCCTCGCAATGACAGCCATACCGAATCAATCAGCGCTTCCCTGGCGCTGCGAACCGGATAGCCGGGCGCATGCCCGCATCGGGGCGAGAGGAAAGCCGACATGAACGCTGCAACCACATCATCCGAACGGGAAGGCTGGCAGCTGCAGCCTGGCGACGTGCTGCTGGTCACCGACATCCAGAACGATTTCCTGCCGGGCGGGGCCCTGGCGGTGGCGGGCGGCGACGAGGTGGTGCCGGTGCTCAATCGCTATATCGACGCATTCCAGTCGCATAGCCTGCCGGTCTATGCCACGCGCGACTGGCACCCCTTGCGCCACTGCTCCTTCCACGCACAAGGCGGGCCGTGGCCGGTCCATTGCGTGGCGGGCACGCACGGCGCGGACTTCGCGGCGGCGCTCACGCTGCCGCCTGACACCACGGTGATCTCCAAGGCGACTTCGCGGGATCGGGAAGCCTATTCCAGCTTCCAGGGCACCGATCTGGACAGCCATCTGCGCGAGGCCGGCATCCGCCGCCTGTTCGTCGGCGGGCTGACCACGGATTACTGCGTGCTCAACACGGTGCGGGATGCCCGGCGGCTCGGCTACGAGGTGTTCGTGCTGGCCGACGCGATCCGCGCGGTGGACGTCCGGCCCGGCGACGGCCAGCGTGCCGAGGCGGAGATGACCAGTCTCGGCGCGCAGTTCATCACGCTGGACGGCCAGGCTGCATGAACCCTGCCAACAGCGTCCTGCTCACCGATCTTTACCAGCTCACCATGCTGCAGGGCTATCACG
>JAHJNP010000100.1 GCA_018820745.1 Gammaproteobacteria bacterium | reverse complement strand
TACACCGTCGCCAAGCAGCTCAGCTTCACCAAAGCCGCGGATGTCCTCTATATGACCCAGCCTGCAGTGACCTTCCAGGTCAAGCAACTGGAAGAGCATTTCAACACCCGTTTGTTCGAGCGCAGCCACGGCAAGATTTCGATGACGCCCGTAGGCGATCTGGTGCTGGGCTATGCCGAGCGCATTCTGGACCTGACTGCCGAGATGGAAGCGCGCGTGGGCGAACTGACCGGGCAGGTGACGGGACCCTTGATGATCGGCGCCTCCACCACCATTGCCGAATATCTGCTGCCGCGCATCCTGGGTGAATTCAAGGAGCGCTTCCCGCAGGTGCAGGCGCGTCTGACCGTGGCCAACTCGGAAACCGTGGCGGCGAAAGTGGGCGACCATTCGCTCGATGTCGGACTGATCGAGGCACCGTCGCACAACCCCAACCTGACCACGCTGGCGTGCTGCGAGGACGAACTGGTGATGATTTGTTCGCCCAATCATGCGCTGGCCTCGCGTCCGAACGTGAATGCCCGCGATATCGCCGACCAGCCCTACGTGTCGCGCGAGCACGGCTCGGGCACGCGCGAGGTGGTGGACGATTTCTTCAAGAACCATGGCGTCAACCCCGACGACCTGCACATCGAGATGGAGCTTGGCAGCCGTGAGGCAATCAAGGGCGCGGTTGAGGCTAATCTCGGCGTCGCCATCATGTCGGCCTCCACTGTCACCAAGGAAATCCAGCTCGGCACGCTGGTCGCAGTGCCGCTGAATCCCCGGCTGACGCGCGAGTTGACCATGGTCTACGCACCGGAAAAATTCCGCAGCAAGCTGCTCGATGCATTCATCAGCTTTGTCGACCACAAGTTTCAGCAGTGCAATGTCGATGTCGTGGCGCTGAAACGCCCGGTCAAGGGGCGCAGCCGCTGATGCGCGACAGCAAGCGCCTGCTGTCCATTTTCAGAAACTTGTCGGAACCCCGGCAACAGGCCTTGCTCGAATACGCCGATTTTCTGGCGGGCAAGGAAGGCGCCGAGATTGCCGCCGCGCCGCCCACCGAACCGTTGCCGATTCCGCGCCCGGAGCAGGAAAACGTGGTCAAGGCGATTCAGCGCCTGATGCAGACCTACCCCATGCTGGAGCGCAACCGCATTTTTCACGAGGCTTCTGCACAGATGACCCGCCACCTGATTCACGGCGTGGCGGCGGCAGACGCGATCGACGAACTGGAGCGGATTTTTGCGCGCCAGTATCAGGAGCATCTGGAGGCGCTGAAACAAGACCTGCTGTCGTCCTGATCGCGCAGGGGTTCAATCTGGCAACGCGCGCCCGCACTGCCAGCAACTCAGAAAATTCCCCGGATTGAGCTCGCCGCAGTGGGCGCAGCGCTTCTCGGCGCGCGGCGGCGCATCGCGCAATCCAGCCAATGCCCCGCGCGCACGCGCTTCCTGCGCATCGTCGTCGACCCACACTTCGGGCTGCGCCTGCATGAACGGCACTTCGCCCAGCGCGCCGGCGGCA
This sequence comes from Gammaproteobacteria bacterium, assembly GCA_018820745.1. Taxonomy (GTDB): domain Bacteria; phylum Pseudomonadota; class Gammaproteobacteria; order Burkholderiales; family Thiobacillaceae; genus Thiobacillus. Next base: position 635 of record JAHJNP010000100.1, on the reverse strand, counting down.
TTGGCGTTGAAAATGTGGGTGGTGATGCCGAGGCTGGACAGGGCATCGACAGCCAGTTGGGCGTCGAGCAGGGAGGGGGCGATGAGAACCCGCTTCATCGACGGGCGGGGAAGATCAACTGGTGCGGCGGACGCGCACGATGAGATCGATGCCTTCGGTCACCATGCCGGCCGGCAGCGGCGGCAGGCCGGAAATGACGACGTGCTCGGCATCGATGTCGGACAGCTTGCCGCTGTCGACTTCGTAGAGGTGATGGTGTGGGCTGGTGTTGGGGTCGAAGAACACCTTGCTGGGATCGACGATGACTTCGCGCACCAGGCCTTTTTCGAGAAACAGCTTGAGCGTGTTGTAGACCGTGGCCTTGGAGGTTTCGGAGTGGCGCGTGTTGACGATCGCCATTACCTGATCGGCCGAGAGGTGTTCCTGTCGCGAAAACAGCGCGTGCGCAATCTCGATCCGCTGGTGGGTCGGATTGATGTCGTGGCTGCGCAGAAGACCGGCCATGTTGTCGCGCGTGTAATGCATGCGCACATGATAATCGCCGATCTGGACTTTGTCTAATATCCGGAATCAGTATGACTTTCAACCCGGAAGCCTCTGCGGGGCGCGGTCAGGCGCCAAAAACCGGTACAATT
>JAHJNP010000430.1 GCA_018820745.1 Gammaproteobacteria bacterium | reverse complement strand
GCCTGCTGGTGCTGGCCTTCCTGGCCACGGCCTTCTTCCATGAGCAGGCCCTGTTCGTGGCGATCGGCTTCGTCATCGCCAACCTCGTCGTGCTCGCGATCGCCGGCGTCGTGCTCAGCCACACGCTGTTCCGCGGCGAGCACATGGCCTTCATCATGGAACTGCCGCTCTATCACCCCCCCAATGCGCGCAGCATCGCCCGCTTCGCTTGGGCCAACACCTGGTCCTTCCTGCGCAAGGCAGGCAGCCTGATTCTCCTCATCTCGGTGCTGATCTGGGCCTTGAGCTATTTTCCGGGCGCGGGCCTTGAAGACAGCTACCTGGCGGGCTTCGGACACAGCCTCGCGCCCATCGGAGACGCGCTCGGACTCGACTGGCGTCTGCTGGTGGCCCTGCTCGCCAGCTTCGTCGCCAAGGAAAACGCCATCGCCGCGCTGGGCATCCTCTACGGCTCGGCGCAGGGTGCCGGCCTCGCCGAGACCCTTGCCGCGACCGTGCCGCCCGCCTCGGCCTTGTCCTTCATCGCCGCCACCATGCTGTTCATCCCCTGCGCCGCCACCATCGCCGTCATGCGCCAGGAAACCGGCAGCTGGGGCTGGACGCTGTTCGGCGTGGCGCTGCTGCTGGTCATCGCCCTGGGCGCGGCGGCGCTGGTCTATCAGGCCTGCCGCCTGCTTGGCTTCGGCATGGGCTAGCTTAAAAATTTGCAAACGGGAACCATTCTCATTTATGATGGCGTCCATGAATACGCCCGGAACGAACCCTGCGAGCCTGGCGCGCCACAGCTGGCGAGCCCCGAGGCCAGGCTTCTCAAGGCTATGGACCTGATTGGGCCGTCGTCCGTCGTGTTCATCGAATACAGAGGTGAGCGTTATCAGCTACGCCAGACCCGGAACGGCAGGCTGATTCTCACCAAGTAAAATCCTTACCCCCAGCCAGCCAAGGGCTTTTCCGCCCGGTAGCCAGCAACACGGAAACCGCACAGGAAAAGTCCGCATGAAATTCAAGAAGACCTTGGTGTGCCTTGCGCTGTCGATCCCCGCATCGCCCGCACTGGCCGCACAATTCGACGCCAGCCTGAAAGCCCAACTGAGCCAGCTTGCGCAGCGCCTGGAACAACTGGAAGCCGACAACCGAACGCTGCAAACCCGCCTCGCCGAGGTCGAGCAGCATGAAGAGAAGGAGGCCATGGCCGCCCGCCTGGAGGACCTGGAAATCGAGTTGCTGACGCTGCGCAGGCAGGCGCGCACCATCGAGGCAGTGGAGGGCATTTCGGTAGGGGCCGCCATGACCATGGTGGCGCAGACGGCGCTAGCCGGAGAGACCGACGCGGCGGACAGCCAACTCAACTACCGGGCCGACGTGTCGGTCACCCTGCCGGGCGGTGAGATCGGCGATGCCGAGGGCCGGCTGTTCGTCCATTTCCGGCTGGGACAGGGCCAGGGCTTGGCCCTGTCCAGCCCCGGCTTCAGCAGCACCCCCAACAGCACGGCTTTCGAGAGTGAGGGAGATGACGCTGCGGCCGTCCTCGCCCAGGCCTGGTATCAGCTTGACGTGCCGCTGGAGGGGGCGCCCAAGGGCGCGAGCCGTCATCTCGAGGTCAACTTCGGCAAGATCGATCCCTTCGTGTTTTTCGACCAGAATGCGATCGCCGACGATGAGTCGACCCGTTTCCTCAACAATGCCTTCGTGCACAACCCGCTGCTCGATTCCGGCGGTGCGGTCGGCGTGGACGCCTATGGTTTCACCCCGGGTGCGCGCCTGGCCTACCACGCGGACGGCGCGAGCGGCGACTGGTGGCGTGCCTCGCTGGGTGCCTTCGGCGCGGGCGAAGGGGCCTCGTTCGGCAACAGCTTCAGCCGGCCCTTCCTGGTCGCGCAACTGGAAAACGGGCGTCAGTTCAACGGCCTGGCGGGCAATTACCGCCTCTATGCCTGGACCAACGGCAGCGCCACGCCCTATTCCAATGCGGCCGCCTCCGACACCGAGCGGCAATCCGGCTGGGGGCTGAGTGCCGACCAGCAGATCACGGAGACGGCAACGGTGTTCGCCCGCTATGGCCAGGCGACCCAGGGCAGCGTGCGCTTCGACCAGGCGATCACGGCGGGGGTGGAATTGAGCGGCGCCGCGTGGGGGCGGGAGAAGGATCGGCTAGGCATCGCCGGCGGCTGGCTGCGTGCGAGCAAGGACTTCGAGGCCGACGCGCCTGTGCTCGACGCCGACGGTGTGGACGGCCCCGACTTCGGCTACGCGCCGAGCGGTGCCGAATATCTGGCTGAACTCTACTACGCCTGGCAGGTCAACGAACACCTCGAACTGACGCCCGACCTGCAATGGATTGCACGCCCAGGTGCAGACGGCGCTGCCGAGGACATCACGGTCGTGGGCCTGCGTGCCACGATGGGATTCTGAGTCTTGTGAAATGGGAACCATGTTGAGAAAGACGTTTATAAGCGGCGCGGTGGCTGCGGCGCTGATCCTCCCCGCACTGGCCGACAAGCTGGCGGACGACCCGCCATCGAACAGCCAGCAGACAGCGAAGGCGCAACTGGGTCAAGCCCTGTTCTTCGATCCCAGCCT
>JAHJNP010000099.1 GCA_018820745.1 Gammaproteobacteria bacterium | reverse complement strand
TGTGGATGTTGTAGCTGGCGATGTGCAGCGGTGAAGTCATAAACCGATTATAAGCGCGCGGGCAGCAGGCGAATCGCCGCCGCGTTGCTGGGCGAGAAGCAGCGCTCGGCAGCTTTTTCCCACGGTAGCCACAGGTAGCGCAGGTGCTCGCGCGGCGCCAAGGTGACCGGCAGCGGCGCGGGCAGCTTGAGGCCGAACACGTGCTCGGTGTTGTGCGTCACGCCGGGCGCATAGCGGTGGCGCCAGCGCTCGTAGATCTCGAAGCGGGTTTCGATGGTCCACGGCGTCAGTTCGAACTCGCTGGCGTCGAGCCCGGTTTCCTCGCGCACTTCGCGGATCGCGGTTTGCTCGAGGGTTTCGCCTGCGTCCTGCGAGCCGGTGACCGACTGCCAGAAGCCGGGGGCGTCGGCGCGCTCCATCAGCAAGACCTGGCCATCGGCCGTGTGGATGACGACCAGGACCGAGACCGGGGTCTTGTGGGCGGTCAAAGCGGTTTCAGGATAGATGGGCGTTGAGGGTGTCGCCGCTGATCATGAGGCCGATCAGGCGGTCGATGTTGGGATGCTTGCCGGGGTGGCCGCTTGCGTCCTCGGTGTGCTCGGCGAAGATGGCCAGCCCTTCGGCAGCGGCCTCGGCGTTGATCGCGCCGTATTGCCTGGCGAGATGGGCATACACCCGGAACGAGCCGGCGCTGCCGGGCGCGTTGGCGATGGTCGCCACCTCGGCGCCGGCGGCGTCGGTCAGCACGATCTTGTCGCCCGCGAATTCGGGCAAGGTTTTCAGGGTGTCGGCGAACTTCATTTCAAAAATCCTGGTCACTCCGGGAAGCGCCAAAGGTAGGCGCGCCGCCCCCGGCGCGATTGTCCGCACCGTGCTGCCGTCGGCAATCGGCCCGGGGGCGGGCCTCCTACAGCGGCCCGGCATCTGCATGGCATGCCGATGAACGTCGGGTTCAGACGGCCTTGTCCCCTGCCGGGTTGCGCAGGCGGATGTGCAGTTCGCGCAGCTGCTTGTCGTCGACCACGTTGGGGGCGTTGGTCATCAGGCAGGAGGCGCGCTGGGTCTTGGGGAAGGCGATGACGTCGCGGATGGACTCGGCGCCGGCCATCAGGGTGACCAGGCGATCGAGGCCAAACGCCAGGCCACCGTGGGGCGGCGCGCCGTACTGCAGGGCGTCGAGCAGGAAGCCGAATTTCTCGCGGCGCTCTTCCTCGCCGATATTCAGCGCGGCGAACACCTTCTCCTGCACGTCCTGCTGGTGGATACGCACCGAGCCGCCGCCGACTTCCCAGCCGTTCAGCACCATGTCGTAGGCCTTCGACAGGCAGCGACCGGGATCAGTGGCGAGCCAGTCTTCGTGGCCGTCCTTCGGCGCGGTGAAAGGGTGGTGCAGCGCGTCCCAGCGGTTCTCGCCCTCGTTGAACTCGAACATGGGGAAATCGACCACCCACAGCGGCGCCCAGGCGCGGCCGTCGACGTGACCCTTCTCGTGGCCGATCTTCAGGCGCAGCGCGCCGAGGGCGTCGTTCACCACCTTGGAACTGTCGGCACCGAAGAAGATGAGGTCGCCGTTCGCAGCGCCGGTGCGCCCGATCACCGCGGCGAGCGCCGCTTCGGAGAGGTTCTTGACGATGGGCGACTGCAGGCCGGCTTCGTTCAACTGCGTGATGTCGTTGACCTTGATGTAGGCCAGGCCGCGGGCGCCGTAGATCTTGACGAATTCGGTGTAGCCGTCGATTTCGCTGCGCGTGAGGGCAGCACCGCCGGGAATGCGTAGCGCGGCAACGCGGCCTTTCGGGTCGTTGGCCGGGCCGGCGAAGACCTTGAACGCGACGTCACGCATGACGTCGCCGACGTCGACGATTTCCAGCGTCACCCGCATGTCGGGCTTGTCGGAGCCGTAGCGGTTCATCGCCTCGGCGTAGCTGATGCGCTGGAAGGCGGCGGGCAGGTCGACGTCCTGCGCGCGCTTCATCATGTCGCGGATCATGCCCTCGACGAGATTCATGATCGCCTCCTCGCCCATGAACGAGGTCTCCAAATCCACTTGGGTGAATTCGGGCTGGCGGTCGGCGCGCAGGTCCTCGTCGCGGAAGCAGCGGGTGATCTGGAAGTAGCGGTCGACGCCGGCCACCATCAGGAGCTGCTTGAACAGCTGCGGCGACTGCGGCAGCGCGTAGAACATGCCGTCATGCACGCGGCTCGGCACCAGGTAGTCGCGCGCGCCCTCCGGGGTGGAACGCGTCAGCATCGGCGTCTCGACTTCCATGAAGCCGTCCGCGTCGAGGTAGTCGCGCATGATTTTCGACACGCGGTAGCGCAATTTCAGGTTCTTCTGCATCGGCTCGCGGCGCAGGTCGAGGTAGCGGTACTGCAGGCGGATGTTCTCGTTGATG
>JAHJNP010000002.1 GCA_018820745.1 Gammaproteobacteria bacterium | reverse complement strand
CCACCGTGGCGGGATCGAGGCCGGCGTTTTTCAGCGCTTCGGCGTCGAGCTGCAGCACCAGCTGCGGACGGCCCGGCAGGTCGTCGTCGGTAACATCGCGGGTGCCGTCGACCCGGATGACGGCCTGCTTCAGTTCCTGTGCGGCGACGCGCAATTCGCTGACATCGTCGCCTCGTAAACGCAGCTTGATCGCCTTGGCCGCCGGCGGACCGCCCGACAGCTGGGTGAAGGAAACCTTGCCGGAAGTGGGCAGGGCTTCGATGTCGCGGCGCATCGCCGCCACCACCTCGCTTACATCGCGCATGTCCTCGCCGCGCGGGTTGAGCGACACGCTGACCTGGCCGTATGATTCGCCATAGAGCGGCTCGGTTTCGGTCCATTTCACCCCGGCATAGCTCGTCACCCCGCGCGCTTCGCCTTCGCCCAGATGGCGGCGCACCACCGCCTCCAATTTGGCGGTTTCGCGCAGGGTGACGTCGATGGCGCTGCCGCTCGGCATGTCGAGGTTGACGTAGAACAGGCGGATCGGGTCGAAGGCAAAGAACTGCGTGCGCACCGCGCCGGTCGCCACCAGTGTCACCGCGCCGACGAACAATATCAATACGACCAGTCCGCTGATCCACGGATGACGCATCAGTTTGACCAGCAGCCGGGTGTATTTCACCCGCAGCGTGTGGGTGGCGCGCTCGCGCCGCGGCTGCATGCGGGTGGGCTGCCGGAAGTTGAGGCCGAGCCCGACCACGTGCGCCGGCATGATCCAATAGGCTTCGGCGAGGCTCATCGTGAGCGCCAGCGTCACCACCAGCGGCACCAGCAGCATGAACTTGCCGACGATGCCGGGCATCAGCATCAGCGGCATAAATGCGGCGATGGTGGTGGCGACCGCGGCCAACACCGGCAGGCCGACTTCGCGGATGGCGCCGAGCGTCGCGGGCAGGGCCTCGGCGCCGCGGGCGATGCGGTAATAGATCGCCTCGGTGATCACCACCGCGTCGTCCACCAGCATGCCCAGCGCGATGACGATGCCGAGCAGCACCGGGATGCTGAGGGTGAAATCGAAGGCGTACAGGATGGCGAATGCGCCCGCCAGCGAGAACGGAATCCCCAGGCTGACCAGCAGCGCCAGCCGGCTGCCGAGGAACAGCCAGCACAGCCCCAGCACGACCAGAAGGCCGATCAGCGCGTTGGTTTCCATCACGCCGATGGCGTGCCTGGTCGGCACGGTCTGGTCGTCGAACAGCATCAGGGAGAAGCCGCCGGCTTTCAGCGCAGGCTCGCGTTCGGCGATGGCGCGGTTGATGTCGGCCACCAGGTTCAGCGTGTTGACCTTGCTCTTCTTGGTCACCGCCAGGATCACCGCAGGCTGGCCGTTGGAGGACGCCAGGCTGCCGGGACGCGCGCGCGCGGTCTCCACCGTTGCCACGGCAGACAGCGGAACCGGTGCGTCCAGTTGCGGCGACAGCACCGACAGCCGCGCCAGATAATCGGCATTGGCCTGCTGGCCGATCACCCGTACCAGCCAGTCGTCCTCGCCCACCCGCGCGCGGCCGGCGAAGGTGTCGCGGAACCAGGCGCGCACCGCGTCGGCGATCTGCGCGGCGTTAAGGCCGCGCGCCGCGGCTTCGGCCGGGGAAAACTCCACCCGCAGTTCGGGATCGCCCTGGCCGGTGGCCAGCACCCGGTCGACGCCGGGCAGGCGCTCGATGTCGTCCTTGATCTGGCGCGCGGTGCGGCGCAGGCGCTCGTCGTTGGCGGGGCCGGTCAGCAGCACCATCGCGGTGGGAAAACCGTTCGACGTGGTGATTTCCTGAACGTCGGGCTCACGTGCCTCGTCCGGCAGGTCGCTGTTGTACTTGTTCTGCACCAGTCGCCGCAGGTCGGTGACGTGCTTGTCGAACTGGCGTTCGGACACGTCGCGGAAGCGCACCAGGATGACCGACGAATTGTCGCGGCTGGTGCTGGAGACGAAGCGGATGTCGGGCAGCGTGCGGATCGCCTCTTCCAGCGGGTCGGTGACCTTCTTCTCGACGTCCTCCGCCGATGCGCCCGGCAGCACCGTGTTCACCACCAGCCAGTTGAAGTTGATCTCCGGGTCCTGCTCGCGCGGCATGTTGAGGTAGCCCAGCACGCCGAGCAGCAGGATTACCGCAAAGCTCACGTTCGCCAGCGGGTGATTGGTGATGAAGCGTGCGTACAGGCTCATGGCGGACCGTTATCCGGATTCAGCGCGGGGTGACGATCATGCCGTCCTGCAGGGCAAAGCGGCCGTCGGTGACGAGCGCGGCCTCGGCCGGCAAGGCCGCGGCCGAGGCCGGCCGCCCTTCCTGCGCGCCGGACAGGGGCACGAAGCGCGCGCGCTGGGCATCGACGATGAACACGCCGAGCCGGCCCGCACGCCTGATCAGATAGTCCGCCGGCACGAAGGCGCGCGGATCGCGCCAGCGCAGCACGCCGTTGCTGCCGGGCGCAGGGGCGACTTGCGGAAAGCCGAACCGCGCTTCGCGGTTGCGGCTGGCAGGATTCACCGCGGGCGACACGCGCAGCAGCTTCACCGCAAATTCGCGGCCCTGGCTAACGAATACCGGCCGGGCCTGCGCCAGCAGGCTGGCGTCGTCGGTCTGCACCTGCACCGACAGCTGCAGGCGCGAGGTATCCCACAGCTGCACGATGGGGGTGCCGGGGCTGGCCAGTTCGCCCACCTGCGCCAGCCGCGCCTCCACGATCGCGGGGAAAGGGCTGCGCAGGATGCATTTGCCGACCTCGCGCTGCGCGGCAGCGCGCGCGGCAGTGTCGAGCCGGACTTCGGCCGCGACCACCGCCACTTCGGTTTTTTTGGCGTCCAGCGCGTCGCTGGAAATGAAATTTTTGGCAGCCAGTTCCGTGCTGCGCTGCAATTGCAGCTGGGCGAGTTTCAGTCGTGCCTGCGACGACTCCAGCGCGGCTTGCGCGCGCTGGGCGGAAATTTTCGCGTCCGCGCAATCGAGTTGCGCCACCACCGCGCCTTTGGCGATGCGCTGGCCCGGCTCCACCGGGATCTGCTCGATCCGCGCCGCCAGTTCCGACGCCAGCTTGGCGAGGTTGAGCGAGACGACCTGGGCCGATGCTTCGCGCTGCGGATGGATGGCCAGCTCGGACAGCGGACGGCTCTTGATCGAAACCGGTGGCGCGGCCAGCGCGGGCGCGCAGAGCAGGGCGAGTAAGCAGATGGCGAGGCGCATGGCGGGGCCGGGAAGTGGAATGGCTCGATTGTAGCGGCAGGTCTTCCGGGCGGGTTGCGGCAAACAAAAACGGCCAGGAGAACCTGGCCGTTTGCGCTACATGAGACGGAATTACTGCGCAGCGTCTTTGGCCTTGTCGGCCGCTTCCTGGGCCGCGTCGGCGGTGTCCTGGGCGGCTTCGGCAGCCGAATCCATTGTGGCCTCACCGGCTGCGGCGGCGGCTTCACCCGTCGCTTCGGCGGCGGCGCCGGCTGCCTCGGCAGCGGAGTCTGCAGCTTCGGCAGCGGAATCCGCCGCTGCGCCTGCGGCTTCCTGGGCTTCTTCCATGGCGGGAGCGGCGGCCTCTTCAGCTTTCTGGCAGGCGGTCAGCGCAAGGGCGGCGAACAGTGCGACGAGAAGTTTGGATTGCATGGGTATCTCCCTGATGTCAGTGTGAAAAAATAATGCAGGTTTAATAGCCTACGTATGATTAATAGCGCAAAAGAGAGATGAAACAAGCTCTTGCGTGGGCGCGCAGTCCGGTTTTTACGGTTTTTCGTGTCAGAACGCCTCGTCGTCGCGCAGGTAGCGCCATTGCCCCAGCGGCAGCTCGCCCAGCCGCACGCGGCCGATGCGCACGCGTTTCAGCCCCGCCACCTTCAGTCCAACCAGTTCGCACATGCGGCGGATCTGGCGCTTGCGGCCCTCTTTCAGGATGAAGCGCAGCTGGTCGGGGTTCT
>JAHJNP010000098.1 GCA_018820745.1 Gammaproteobacteria bacterium | reverse complement strand
TCCTCTCTCCGGGAAACCGACCTGCTCTCCCGCTTCGGCGGGGACGAATTCATGGCCATCCTTCCGGACACCGACCTTGAGCAGGCCTCGCTGATTGCCCAGCGCCTGCATGAAGCAACAAGGGAAGGTCAGTCGATCGCCTGGTCGGTCAGCATCGGCCTGTCGGAATGGCTGGATCAGGACGACTCGGTGGCGGCTTTGCTGACCCGGGCAGACAGGGCGCTATACAAGTCCAAGGCGTCTGGCCGCAATCAGACGCAGGCTATCTCAGGCCTTCCCTCCGCCCTCCCCGCACAGCCTTCGCTCATATCACCATGACCAACGCTCAATCCACCAAACTCGACGCCGCACACTTCGACGGCAAAGCCCGTCAATGGGACGAAAACCCGCTGTTCCGGGAACGCGGGCTGAAGATTGCCGAAGCGATCCGCCAAGCCGTGCCCCTGCATCAAGACATGAATGCCCTCGATTACGGCTGCGGCACCGGCCTGCTTTCGTTTCCGCTCAGGGATGCGCTCGGCACCATCGTGATGGCGGACAGCTCGGGCGGCATGCTCGAGGTGGTGGCCGGAAAGATCGCCGCGCAAGGGGTGACCAACATGACGCCGATGAAGCTGGACCTGATGGTCGATCCGCCCCCGGCACAACGCTTCGACCTGATCGTCACCGCGATGACGCTGCACCACGTGCCGGACACCGACCACATCCTGCGCATCTTCCACGACCTGCTGAAGCCCGGCGGTTATCTGTGCATCGCCGACCTGGACAAGGAAGACGGCTCGTTCCACGGCCCGGAGGTCGACGTGCACCATGGCTTCGATCAGGCCGACCTGAGCCTGCGCGCCGCCCAGGCCGGGTTTGCCGACCTGCATGTCCAGACCGTGTTCAGCATTGCCAAGGAACACGCGAGCGGGACGCGGGACTACCCGGTGTTCCTGATGACCGCCCGACGCCCAGGCGCCTAGCGGTCAGCCTCCTCCGGGGTGCGGCCATTGCGTGACCACGCCGCAGGAGAAGTCGCTGTGCGCCCCCGCAGCCTCAACAGTTGTAAAACCATGCTCTATTCTGTTATTTGGCGTGCCGCCAATCCGCGCAAAGGCTCTCGGCCGCCTGAATTCAGGCGTGGGAACAGGACCAGTCACCGTCCGACTCAACGGCAGGAAGGAGCAGAACATGGCCATCACAAACACGCAGTCAGGGACGAATGTCCACGAAGTCGCGGCGGGAATCTACCGCATCAATACGCCGGTGGTCATGGAAGGCGGGCCGGGCGGATTTTCATTCAACCAGTACCTCATCGTGGATGACGAACCGCTGATCTTCCACACCGGGCCACGAAAGATGTTCCCGCTGGTGCGCGAGGCGGTTGCCAGCGTGATGCCGGCGGAAAAGCTGCGTTACATCGCCTTTTCCCACGTTGAAGCGGATGAATGCGGGTCGCTCAACGAGTGGCTCGCGGCAGCCCCGCGCGCCTCGCCCCTGTGCGGCACGGTGGCTGCCCTGGTCTCCATCGACGATCTGGCCGACCGGCCGCCACGCGCGCTCGCCGACGGCGAGACGCTCGCGCTCGGCACGCATTCCGTGCGGTGGTTCGACGCACCGCATCTACCGCATGGGTGGGAATGCGGTTACCTGTTCGAGGAAGGCAGCCGGACGCTGCTGTGCGGCGACCTGTTCACGCAGGCGGGCGCCGATCTCCCGGCGCTCACCGAGTCGGACATTCTTGGGCCGAGCGAGGCGTTCCGCCAGGCAATGGACTACTTCTCGCACACGAAGCATGCCGGCCAGATACTGGAGAAGCTGGCTTCGGCGGCGCCGGCGACGCTTGCGTGCATGCACGGCAGCGCATGGCGGGGTGACGGTGCCCGTCTGTTGCGTGCGCTTGCCGATGAATGGGCGCGATAGCCTGAATTCGACGCGCAGCCGCACGCAAACGGGAAGCCGCATTCACGACCCAAGCTGCCTTCCGGCCCAGGCCAGAACGGGCTGCAGGCGCGGCGGCAGCAGGCGCGCGGCCTCGTCTAAGCTGACCCAGCGCCACTCGTCATGCTCGGGGCGCCCCAGTTCCGGCGAAACCGGCAGGGTGATGGACGTGCGGGTGGTTTCTGCCAGGTAGTAGCGCGCCACCTTGCCCTGTCGATAGGGTTCGGTTTCGCAGTACCCCTCGCCCCAGCGGAAGGCGAGATCGCTGATCCCTGCCTCCTCCGCCGTCTCCCGGATGGCCGCATCGAGCGGCGTTTCGCCCGGCTCCACCCTGCCCTTGGGAAAGTCCCAGTTGCGGTAGGCGCGCAGCACCAGCAGGCGCCAGCCGCTGCCGGCGCGGCGGGCGACGACCACCCCTGCCGAGAAGGCGGGGGGTGGGGCGTCTGCTGGCGCTGGAGGTGCGGACATCAGTCCATCATGGCACATGCATGCAACACAGCCGACAGCGGGCAGAGCCTGCGGCAAGCAGTTCGGGGCCAGCCTGCAACGGCTCGCTGCCAGCAGGACCCGATGGCGCATTCCACGATGACCGCCCAGCGCCTCTCGCGGGGTTCGACGGCCCAGGTGTAGAGTCCCGGATGATGGCCAGTGCATTTCATGTTACCGGGCGCCTACGCCGAAGCCCTGCACAGGCTTCTCTATCTGGCGTGCCGACACGGCGGCCCATTCAGCGCCCACCCGGCAAGCATGCAATTCCGGACACCCGACTTCTACGGCAACGACTCGCATGAATAAATCACCCGAAAAGTTTCGCCCCGCCCCCCTGTTGCTGATTGCAGCACCGGCTTTTCTACTGCTCGGCGCAGCGGCGGCCGCGGTGGCGCCCACGCTCGAGATTCTGGTGGTGCTTTTGCTGCTGACGCTGACGATTTTCCTGTTCGTGTTCGAGGTGGTGGAGGTGGACGTGGCCGCGATCAGCATCATGGTGCTGATCGGCCTGATCAGTGCGGCGAGCGATGCGTTCGGCCTGATGAGACCGCTGGTGCCGGTCGCGGAATTGTTCAGCGGATTTTCCAGCAACGCGGTCATCTCGATCATCGCGGTGATGATCATCGGCGCGGGCCTCGACAAGACCGGGATCATGAACCGGGTGGCGGCCGCGATCCTGAAACGGGCGGGCTATTCCGAACGGCGCATCGTTCCGGCCATCTCCGGCTCGGCCGGGATCATTTCGGGCTTCATGCAGAACGTCGGCGCCGCGGCGCTGTTCATGCCGGTGGTGGGGCGCATCGCTGCGCGAACGGGGCTGCCGATGTCCAGGCTGATGATGCCGATGGGATTCAGCGCCATTCTCGGCGGCACGCTCACCATGGTGGGCTCGAGTCCGCTGATCCTCTTAAACGACCTCCTGCTCGCCTCCAACAAGGCGCTGCCGCCCGAGCAGCAGATCGCGACCTGGTCGATGTTCTCGGTGACCCCGATCGGCCTGGCGCTGCTCGCGACCGGAATCGCCTACTTCATGCTGGCCGGCCGCTATGTGCTGCCCGCGGGCAAGGTGAAGCCCCAGGAGCACGCGCGGGCGACCCACACCATGCGCTACTTTCAGGAGTTGTATGGCCTCGAGGACAGCGTGTTCGAAGTGGCGGTGCCCGCCGGCAGCGCCCTGATCGGCAGGGTGCTCGACGAGGTGGAGCACGAGGCCCATATCCGGGTGGTCGCGGCACTGCTGCCCGGCAACGAGATGAGCGTCGGGCCCAGTGGGCTGGAGCGGGACATGGCGATCAAGGCCGGCACCGTGCTCGGCCTGCTGGCCTCGCCGCAGCATCTGACCAGCTTCGTGGAGCGGAACGGCCTCGAGCTGAGTGCGGACCTCAAGACCTTCGCGGAAATCCTGTCGTCGGCCCGGGCCGGCATCGCCGAGGTGGTGATCCCGCCCGGCTCCCACCTTGTCGGCAAGAGCGCGCATGAAATCTGGATGCGCAAGACCTACGGCATCGCCATGCTGGCGCTGCACCGCGGCGGCAAGACGCTGCTGGAGGGTGACGGCATCCGCGACATTCCCCTGCAGGCGGGCGACGCCCTGGTGGTGCACACTGCCTGGGACGCCCTCGCCCGGCTGGAGAAAGACAGCAATTTCGTGGTCGTCACCAGCGATTATCCCCACGAGGAACTGCGCCCTCACAAGGAGAAGTCCGCCCTGTTCTTCTTCGGGATCGCCCTGTTCCTGCTGATGTTCACCGACCTGCGGCTGTCGCTGGCCCTGATGGCGGGCGCCATCGGCATGATCCTGTCCGGGGTGCTGCGCGTCGACGAGGCCTATCAGGCAGTGAGCTGGAAAACGGTGTTCCTGCTGGCGAGCCTGATCCCGCTCGGGCTGGCGGTTGAGACCAGCGGCACCGCCGCCTGGATCGCCGCACACATCCTGTCGATGCTCGGCGAGCTGCCGTCCTGGGTGCTGATGCTCGCCCTCGCCGTGCTGGCGACCTTCTTCTCGCTGGTGATGTCGAACGTCGGCGCCACCGTGCTGCTGGTGCCGCTGGCGGTCAACATCGCGCTCGGCGTTGGCGCCAGCCCGGCCGTATTCGCCCTGACCGTGGCGCTCGCCACCTCCAACGCCTTCATCCTCCCCACCCACCAGGTCAACGCCCTGATCATGGGCCCGGCCGGCTACAAAGTGGCGGACTTCATCCGCGCCGGCGGCATCATGACCTTGCTGTTCATCCTTGTGATGATGCTGATGCTGGGGTTTTTCTATACCTGACGACCAGGCTGGGCCGGGCAAACAGGTGCAGCACTGCTGCGCTTAAGGAGAAACTCGGCCTATCGTGTCAGCCTGTGGCGAGTCACTTACGAGAAATCGCAACGCGTCCGGAAGACGGCGGGGTCTAACGCGTATGTCACGCTGCGCCCGACAGCCTCCAAAAAAGTGGCGCAAGAATAAAATCAACGCATAATCCGGCTGGATTCACGTCAATTCAACCAATGTCACAGCCGAATAAACCCGATATGTCAAAAAAGGCAATAACAAACACTTCAACTCCGGATCCAAAGCAAAATCATATCCTTGCAGCGCTTCCCGCGAAGGATTACGAGCGCCTGTTGCCCGATCTTGAACTCGTTGAGCTCCCATTGGGATGGACGATGTCCGAGTCGGGCGACCATATCAATTTTCTGCATTTTCCAACCAGCGGCATCATCTCGCTGATTTATGCCCTGGAAAACGGTTCCTCCAGGGAAACCGCGCTGGTCGGTGACGAAGGCATGGTCGGCATTTCCATTTTCATGGGGGGTGAGAGCATGCCGAGCAGCACGGAAGTGCAAAGCGCAGGCCAAGCTTACCGACTCAGCCGGAAAGTGATGCAACGAGAATTCTCGTCCGGTGGTCAACTGCAGCACGTGGCACTGCTTTTCACGCAGGCACTGATTTGCCAGACATCTCAAACTGCGGTGTGCAACCAGCACCATTCGCTGGATCAGCAAATGTGCCGATGGCTGTTGATGAGCATGGATCGGTTGCACGACAACGAATTAGTGGTCACGCAACAGTTGATTGGGAAGTTGTTGGGGGTACGCCGGGAGAGTGTGACAAAAACGCTTGGGCAGTTGGAAAAAGACGGTTTGATTCTTCGCACACGCGGCCACATCACCGTGGTGGATCGCCCCAAGCTTGAACAGCGAGTATGCGAGTGCTATGGGGTGGTTCAAAAGGAGTATGCGCGTTTGCTCTCACCCCGCCGAAGTTCAAAGTAGGGCGGCTTTGAAGCGCCTCGATATCGACAGCAGCTTCGCGGCGCGCAGGGAACTGGCCAACTGAGCTGCCCGGCGGACCTGATGGGCGATTCGGCGAAGACGAACATGTGGCTGCACAAGACCGTGCTCGCGCACATTGCCGCGAACGGCGGCAATGTGCCGAAGGAACTGCTGGACTGAGCCGGCGGCGCAACCGCCCACCGCAGGGCGCAGCCGGTCAGTGAGTCTCGACAAACTCCAGCGTGTTTGCATCCGGGTCACGGCAGAACAGCGCCGCGCGCCCCGACTTGCTGGCGGTGTACTTTACCCCTGCCGCATCGAGCCGGCTTTTCAGCGCTGCCATGTCTCGTACCGCCAGCGCAATGTGGCGGTCGCGGCCGCCGTGCTCGGGGCGGATCGAGGCCGCATCGGGATTGGCCAACTGCATCAGGTGCAATTGCTGGCCGCCGCCGCCGAGGTCGTACCACTCGCCGGGGTAAGGCAGGTTGGGGCGATTCGGATAAGGCGCCAGCCCCAGCACCGATTCGTAGAAGGCTTTGGCCCGCACCAGGTCGGAAACCAGCAGGCCAGCATGCAGCAGGGCGGTGATGTCATACATGGCGCTTTTCTTTCACTTGATCGTCTTCCATGTGGCCGGAGAACAGGCTGGCGGTGACGATCATGACCGCACCCACCCACTCTTGGAGCCCCATGCGCTCCATGGATAAATAGTAGGCCGCGACCGCTGCCACCACCAGTTCGAACAGAAAGATGACGATGGCCTGGTTGGCCGGCACGCGGGCGAGGCCGTACTGCACCGCGTAGGTCATGCTGCCGATGAGGAGGCCGACGCCGAGCAGCAGCAGCCAGACGTTCCACGCTGCAGCTTCGATGAAGTTGAGTTCGCCCGGATAGCGCCACAGTCCGATCACCGTCAGCACCGCCACCCCGACCCAGATCGACACCGACTTGGCGCCTTCGGTGACGCCGCCGAGGTGGCGGCTGATGACGTTGCTCAGCGCGAACATCATCCCCGCCGACAGCGCGAGCCACTCGGCGCGGTTGGTCGGCAGCGGCAAGTCGCCGTTGGGCTGCCACAGCATGACCATCGCGCCGCTCCCCGCCAGCACCATCACCGCCCATCCGGCACGGTTGAGCTTTTCATGCAGCAGGAAGCGGGCGAACACCACCGTCCACAGCGGCGACAGAAAAAACAGCAGCAGCACGCGCACCACCTCGCCCTGCAGCATCGCCAGCACGTAGGCCAGATTGGTCCAGCCCGCCGCCAGCCCCAGCGCGGCGAGCCACATCCAGCGGCCGCGCGCGCGGTGCAGCTCGCGGCCGTGCAGCCAGCCGAGCGCGAGCAGCGGCACGGCGTAGGTAAAGAAGCTCGAGGCGATGCCGCCGACGCCGGCCTCGTTGAGCAGGCGATAGGGATACCACATCAGCCCCCACAAGCTGGCGGCATAGAACAGGCTGGTGATGGCAAGGGTGCGCTGGAGGGGAATCGGGTGCATGGGGCTTTATAATGCGTGGCTTAGTTAAATTCCGTGCTGCAATGAATCCGCGTCTCGAACAACTTCATCCCTATCCGTTCCAGAAACTGCGCGAGCTGTTCGCGGGGGTAACACCGAATCCCGACCTCGCGCCGATCAACCTGTCGATCGGCGAACCCGGGCATCCGACGCCGCAGTTCATCAAGGATGCGCTGATCGCGGGCCTGGACGGGCTGGCGAATTATCCCATCACTCAGGGCACGGATGCGCTGCGTGCTTCGATTGCCGCGTGGGCGCAGCGCCGCTACGGCGTGAAGCTCGATCCCGCAACCGAGGTGCTGCCGGTCAACGGCTCGCGCGAGGCGCTGTTCGCGTTTGCCCAGGCGAGCGTCGATTCCAGCCGCCACGGCCGCCGCGTGATTATTTCGCCCAACCCGTTCTACCAGATCTACGAAGGTGCGGCGCTTTTGGCCGGCGCCCGCCCCTTCTTCCTCAACACCCTG
>JAHJNP010000097.1 GCA_018820745.1 Gammaproteobacteria bacterium | reverse complement strand
TGTACGGTACCGCCATGCTGGCGCCGATGTTAATCATCATGTCGTTTGCCTATGGGCTTGCGATCTACCTGATGGTGCTGGCCGCAGCCTATGCCTGGACCGGCCGGACTTTGGGCGATGCCGTGATGATGCGGCTGAAGGGCCTGCTCGTGGTGTTTGTCGCGGCGGTGCTGTATTTCGTCGTGGTTCACCATCTGACCAATCTCTACTTCGCCAAGTTTCACGGGGTCGAAGCCTTCATCCTGCGCGATGGCGGCATCTTCACCACCCTGTTCTGGGTGGGGCAGATCGTCATTGGCTGCGTGGCGCCGCTGGTGATCCTGCTGAGCGGCCTCGGCAAACAGCGCACGTGGATCATGGTTGCGTGCGGCCTCGTCATTGCGGGCGGCATGGCGCAGATGTATGTCACCATCATCGGTGCGCAGGCCTACCCGCTCGACATGTTCCCCGGCCTGATGGAGAAAAGCAGTTTCTATGATGGCGTCGTGCACGGCTACACGCCCAGCCTGCCCGAGTTGTTCCTCGGCCTCGGCGGGGTGGCGATCGCGCTGCTGGTGACCACCTTTGCGATCAAGGTGCTGCGCCTGTTGCCGGCCAGCCTGGACGACGCCACCGTCGCCAAGCTGGAACATTGATTTGCATGAACCTGCCAGGTGATCGCCTGGCAGGGGATTGGCCAGCATGAACCCGCAAGTCACTTCAAACGAATCTTCCCGGCGCGGGGCTCATATGCCCCGCGTCTTCATTTCAGCCGCGCATAAATCGTCCGGCAAGACGACGCTCACGCTCGGGTTGTGTGCCGCCCTGCATGCGCGCGGCCATGCCGTGCAGCCCTTCAAGAAGGGGCCCGACTACATCGATCCGCTGTGGCTGGGGATGGCGGCGCAGCGTCCCTGCTACAACCTCGATTTCCACATGATGCGGCGCGACGAGATCGAGCAGCAGTTCGCCCGCGCTGCGGCCGGCGCGCGCATCAGCCTGATCGAGGGCAACAAGGGACTCTACGACGGGCTCGATCTCGACGGCAGCAACAGCAACGCGGCGCTCGCCAAGCTGCTGGGTGCGCCGGTGGTGCTGGTGATCGACGCGCGTGGCATGACGCGCGGGGTGGCGCCGCTGATTCTCGGCTACCAGGCATTCGATCCGGAAATTCGCATTGCCGGCGTGATCCTCAACAACCTCGGCGGCAGCCGTCACGAGTCCAAATTGCGCGCGGTGATCGAGCACTACACCGATGTCGAGGTGATCGGGGCGGTGCAGCACGATCCCGGCATGCAGATTGCCGAACGTCATCTGGGGTTGGTGCCGGCCAACGAGCAGGGGGCCGCTCGCGCCCGGATTCAGCATGTGGGCGAGCGGGTGGCGGCGCAGGTCGATCTCGACCACCTGCTGGCGATTGGCGACAGCGCGCCGGATTTGAACATCGCGCTGCCGCGTGATGCGGAGACATCGGCCGAGCGGTTGCGTATCGGCATCGCGCACGACCAGGCCTTCGGCTTTTACTACAGTGAGGATCTCGACACCCTGCGTGCCGCAAACATCGAGCTGGTCGACATCGATACCCTGCATGCGCAGGCGCTGCCGGAGGTCGATGGCCTCATCATTGGCGGCGGCTTCCCCGAAATGTTCATGGCGGAGCTCGAAGCCAACGCGCCGTTGCGCACCCGTATTCGCCTTGCCATCGAGGCGGGGTTGCCCGCCTACGCCGAGTGCGGCGGGTTGATGTATCTGTCGAAGAGCCTCAGCTGGCAGGGGCAGACGCGGCAGATGGTCGGCGTGGTGCCGGGCGACACCGTGATGCACGAACGTCCGGTGGGGCGCGGCTATGCGCGGCTGCAGCCGACCGGCGACGACCGCTGGCAGGAAACGGCGAGCATCCCGGCGCACGAATTTCACTATTCGAGCCTGGAAAATCTGCCTGCAGACTCCATGTATGCGTATCAAGTAACCCGCGGGCATGGCATCGATGGCCAGCATGACGGCTATCAGCGGCACAACCTGCTGGCCGGCTACGTGCATCGCCGGGGCGCCGGCGCGCAGGGCTGGATCGCGCCGTTTTTGAAGCAGGTGCGCGTGCACAAGGCGCGCGCCGCGGATTAATTTTTTGGCCGCTTAATTTACAAGGGACATTCCATGATCAAGATCACCGACGCCGCCGCCGAACAGATTCGCGCCGCGGCCAACAATCCCGACGTTTACGGCATGGTGCTGCGCGTCGCCGCCTATCAGGAAGACGATGGCAGCGTGAACTTCGGCATGGGTTTTGACCAGGAGCGAGAGGCCGACGAGCAGCTCATCGTCAACGGCGTCGCGCTACTGATCGCCAGCTCCAGCACCCCTTACCTGCAGGGCGTCACGCTCGATTTCGTCGAAATGAGCCCGGGCGACCTGCGCTTCATTTTCATCCCGCCCTATTCAGCAGAAGACGGGCCCGCCGAGCCTGACGACCACGCCGCCCCCGCCGAGTAAATCCCATGAATTACTTGCCCATTTTCCTCGACCTGCGTGACCGCCATTGTCTGGTGGTGGGCGGCTCCGAAACCGCCGCGCGCAAGGCCGAACTGCTGTTGCGCGCCGGCGCGCACGTCGAGGTTGCCGCGCCCGCGCTGCACGAAGGCTTTGCGCGGCTGCCGCATGCCGACCATCTGCAGCGGGTGGCCGATGCCTTCTCGCCTGAGCTGTTGGAGGGCAAGGATCTGGTGATCGTGGTGGAGGATGACGCGTCCCGCGCCAAGGTGGTCGCTGACGCGGCGCGCGCGCGCAACATCCCGGTCAATGTGGCGGACAAGCCCGCGCTGTGCAGCTTCATCCTGCCGTCGATCATCGATCGCTCGCCGATCATGGTGGCGGTGTCCAGCGGCGGCGAGTCGCCGGTGCTGGCGCGCATGCTGCGTGCGCGGCTGGAAACCCTGATTCCAGCGGCCTATGGCCGCCTTAGCGCGCTGGCGTCGCGCTACAAGGACCGCGTGCGCGCGGCGATCAAGCCGGAACAGCGGCGCGCTTTCTGGGAAAAGGTGTTTCTCTCGCCGGTCGCCGAAATGGTGTTCTCCGGGCGCGACATCGAAGCCGAGTCACAGCTCGATGCCATGATCAGGGAGGGCGCCGAACACGACATCCGCCGCGGCGAGGTGTATCTGGTCGGGGCCGGCCCGGGCAATCCCGACCTGCTGACCTTCCGCGCGCTGCGGCTGATGCAGCAGGCCGACGTCATCGTGCATGACCGGCTTGTCTCGCAGCCCATCCTTGACATGTGCCGGCGCGACGCTGATCGTATTTACGTCGGCAAGGAACGCGACGACCACGCGGTGCCGCAGGAGGAAATCAACCTGCTGCTGGTGCGGCTGGCCAAGGAAGGCAAGCGCGTGCTGCGGCTGAAGGGCGGCGACCCCTTTATCTTCGGCCGTGGCGGCGAGGAAATCGAGACGCTGGCCGAGCACAGCGTGCCGTTCCAGGTGGTGCCCGGCATTACCGCCGCCGCCGGCGTGGCATCCTACGCGGGAATTCCGCTCACCCACCGCGACTACGCGCAGTCGGTCGCCTTCGTCACCGGCCATCTGCGGGACAACACCTTCAACATGAACTGGGAAGGCATTGCGCGAAAAGACCAGACCATCGTTATCTACATGGGGCTGAAAGGCCTGCCGCTGCTGTGCGAGGCGCTAATCAAGCACGGCCTGACGCCCGACACCCCCGCAGCCATCGTGCAGCACGGCACGCTGCCCACCCAGCGCGTCATTACCGGCGACCTCAACACGCTGCCGGCGCTGGCCGAGGAAGCGGGACTCAAGGCGCCCACGCTGATCATCGTCGGCAACGTCGTCAAGCTGCGCGAAAAGCTGGGCTGGTATCAGCCCGAGCTTCACAGCGAGCAGGCCCATCGCACCCCGCTCGAAGCCCCGGATCACCTGCGCTGACAGAGGGATGGCTCGCGCCGTATAGCCGGCGTGGCCAACTGGCTGCGCCCGTGGGTGGTGGCGATTCTCGCGGTGAGGGTGGTGGCCCTGCTGGTGCGCAGGGTTCTTGCGCCTGATCGTGCCCGAAAACTGATTGGTTCCTTTTCCGCCGTCCTGGCATTAACAGGCGGCGCAGACGCTTTCATACGCAACTCCGGTCTAAAATAAAAGACGGATTTGTCTGGAAGCGCCTGCCATGACCACCACGCTCACCATTGACGGCAACGAGGCCGTTGCCCGCATCGCCTATCTCGGCAACGAGGTGATCGCGATCTATCCCATCACCCCCGCGTCGAGCATGGGCGAGTGGGCCGACGAATGGGCCTCGCAGGGGAAGCCCAACCTGTGGGGCGCAGTGCCGACCATTATCGAAATGCAGTCGGAAGGCGGTGCTGCGGGCGCGCTGCACGGGGCGCTCACCTCGGGCGTCCTGGCCACCAGTTTTACCGCCAGCCAGGGCCTGCTGCTGATGGTCCCCAACCTCTACAAGATTGCAGGCGAGCTGACTCCCTTCGTGCTGCACGTCGCCGCACGCACGCTGGCGACGCACGCGCTGTCGATCTTCGGCGACCAGTCGGACGTCATGGCCTGCCGCGCCACCGGTTGCGCATTGCTGGCCGCCAACTCGCCGCAGGAGGCGCAGGATTTCGCGCTGATCGCGCAGGCGGCCACCCTGGCCGGCCGTATCCCGGTCATTCATTTTTTCG
>JAHJNP010000096.1 GCA_018820745.1 Gammaproteobacteria bacterium | reverse complement strand
GGATGGCCGCGATGGCATGCTGCGCCACGTTCGCGGCTTTCACGAGGCCGGCGTGCCGTGCGTGTTCGACCCCGGCCAGGGCATGCCGCTGTTCACCGGCGACGAGCTGCTGGAATGCGTCCACAAGTCGAGCTACGTCATCCTCAATGACTATGAAGCCGAACTGCTGCAGAGCCGTACCGGGGAAACCCTGGCCACGCTGGCGCGCCACGTCGAGGCACTGATCGTGACGCGCGGCGCAGAAGGTTCGGTGATTTACACCGCCGGCAAGCAACTCGACATTCCTGCTGCGCGCCCCGCCGCCATCCTCGACCCCACCGGCTGCGGCGACGCCTACCGCAGCGGCATCCTGTACGGCATCACCCGCGGCCTCGACTGGGAAACCTCCGGCCGCTTGGGCAGTCTCATGGGGGCGATCAAGATCGCCCAGCGCGGCGGACAAAACCACCGCCCCGGCCGCGATGAAATCGCCAGCGAGTTCCACACCCAGTTTGACTATCATTTCGAATAGACACGGGAGTACGTCATGAACAAACCGTTTGCAGTTGCCCTCATTGCCGCCGGCGCCCTGTTGCTGGCAGGCTGCCCGGCTGGGCTGGGCGGCAAGGATTACAGCCGCAGCCAGGCGCGCACCGTCCAGGAAGTGCAGATGGGCGTCGTAGAGTCGGTGCGCGAAGTGAGCCTCGAAGGGACCAAGACGCCGATCGGCGCAGGCGCCGGTGCCGTGGTCGGCGGGGTGGCCGGCAGCACGGTCGGCAGCGGCCGCGGCAGTGTGGTCGGCACGACAATCGGCGCGGTGCTGGGCGGCCTCGGCGGCGCGGCGGCAGAAGAGGCCGTGACCCGTCAAAAGGGCCTGGAGATTACGGTCAAGCTCGATTCGGGGCGGCTGCTTGCCATCACCCAGGCAGCCGACGAAGAATTCCGGATAGGCGACCGGGTGCGCGTGCTGACGGGCGGCGGCGTGACCCGCGTCTCGCATTGACCCGGCCCGGCCTTGCCGGGTCATCTTTCCGCAACCTGAACGTCACGCCGGATTCACACCGGCTCTCTAAGCTGGGCGCATTCCATCGATAGGAGTGCCCCATGCTCGACCTCCGCAACACGGTTCAACCCAGTCCCGCCAGCCGCTATCACCTGTCGCTGGCGGTGGACGACAGCGAAATCCGCGAAGCGCAACGCCTGCGCTACCAGGTGTTTGCCGAGGAAATGGGCGCGCGTCTGTCATCCGCCCTGCCGAAACACGACACCGATCTATACGACCCCTTCTGCGACCACCTGCTGGTGCGTGAACTGGCCAGCGGCGAGGTCGTCGGCACCTATCGCATCCTCCCGCCCGACGCCGCCAGGCGTGTCGGCAGCTATTATTCCGAGCAGGAATTCGACCTCACCCGGCTGAATTTCCTGCGCCCGCGGATGGCCGAGCTGGGGCGTTCGTGCGTGCATCCGGCGCACCGCAGCGGCGCCGTCATCGCCCGCCTGTGGATGGGGCTGGCCGACTACATGACGCGCTACGGCTACGAGTACATCGTCGGCTGCGCCAGCATCGGCATGGCCGACGGCGGTCATATCGCCGCCCGCGTGCATCGCCAGCTGAGTGAACGCCATCTGGCCCCGATCGAATGGCACGCCGCCCCGCGCTATCGCCTGCCGGTCGAATCGCTCGACGACGGCCAGCGCGCAGCGCTGCCGCCGCTGATCAAGGGCTACACTCGGCTCGGCGCGATGATGTGCGGCGAACCGGCGTGGGACCCCGATTTCAACACCGCCGACCTCCTGATGCTGCTGCCGATGGCGCAACTCAACCGCAGCTATGCCCGCCGCCTGATTGCCTGAGCTTTACAATGGGCGGATGCTTCTCGCCCACTTTCCCGTTGCCCTGCGCCGCACCCTCCGCGTCGGCCTGCTGACGCTGCATCTCGCGTGGGGGGTGACGGTCGCCGGGCTGGCGTTTCCCTGGCTCAAGCCTGTGCTTCGCGACCGTTTCATCACGGCCTGGTCGCGGCGCCTGCTCAGGGTGCTCGGCGTGCAGGCGCAGTTGGCGCCCGCGCCCCGTCTGCCGGGGGGCGCGCTGCTGGTGTGCAACCACGTGTCGTGGCTGGACATCTACCTGATCTACGCCGCGCAGCGGGTGCACTTCGTCTCCAAGGCCGAGGTGCGCAACTGGCCGGTGGCCGGCTGGCTGGCGCAGAAGTCCGGCACCCTGTTCATTGAGCGCGGCCGCCGTGCCGACACCGCGCGCATCATCCCCGAGATGCACGATCTGATGCAGGACGGCGCCTGGGTCGCGGTATTCCCCGAAGGCACCACCAGCGACGGACGGGCACTGCGGCGGTTCATGCCGTCGCTGCTGCAGCCGGCGGTCAACCTGAACTGTCCGGTCGTGCCGGCGGCCTTGCATTACCGCACGCTTGACGGCGAATACAGCGCGGCGCCCGCCTACATCGACGACATCAGCATGTGGCAGAGCCTCAAGCAGATCGTCAGCGAACCCGGCCTCATCGCCGAACTGCAGTTCGGCGAACCGATCCTGCCGGATGGCCACCGGCGCGAACTGGCCGCGCAGGCAGAAGCGGCGACGGCTAGGCTTTTGGGCGCGACGCCTGCGGACACTGCACCGCAAACACCCGCCGATCCTCCAGCCTGATAGCGGTGAGCCTGCCGCCCCACAGGCAGCCGGTATCCAGCGCGATCAAATCACTGCGGTTGATCAGCCCGAGCGTCGACCAGTGGCCGATGATGATCGTCGCCGCGGCGCTATTGCGCCCCGGCACTTCGAACCACGGCAGCCAGCCAGCCGGCTGGGTGCCGGGCGCGCCCTTGTGGTGGAATTCCATCTCGCCTTCGGCCGAACAATAGCGCAGCCGGGTGAAGGCGTTGACGATCACCCGCAGCCGCTCGATGCCCTGCAGATTGTCGTCCCAGGCGACCGGCGCGTTGCCGTACATCTGCGCGAAGAAATCGCGGTAGTGCGCACTCTGCAGCATCGCCTCGGCTTCCGCCGCCCGCTGCATCGTCTCCTCGGGCGTCCAGTCCGGCAGCACGCCCGCATGCACCATGAGCCAATCGCCCTCGCGCCAGGCCAGTTTCTGCCGGCGCAGCCAGGCCAGCAGTTCGTCGCGGTCGGGGGCATTCAGGATGTCGTCGAGCGTATCGCCCTTGTGCTCGCGGCCAAACCCCTCGGCCAGCGCCAGCAGGTGCAGGTCGTGATTGCCGAGCACGCTGATGGCGGCATTGCCCAGGCTTTTGACAAAGCGCAGCACCGCCAGCGAATCCGGCCCGCGGTTGACCAGATCGCCGACAAGCCACAGCCGGTCGGCCGCCGGGTCGAAACGAATCTCATCCAGCAGGCGCAGCAGGGAATCCTGGCACCCCTGAAGATCGCCAATGGCATAGGTAGGCATATAAAATACGGGTCGTCGTGTGCTGTGTTGCCCGCATCATAGCGCTCCCGCCTGAACCCCACGTGACACCCCCTCGATGAAACCCGTTATCCGAATGTTTTTCAAAACCGTGCGCGTCGTGCTCGGGCCGTTTGTGCTGCTGGGCGACCGCCTCATCCGCCCCAAGGGCATCGTGCGGCCATCCGCCGAGCAGCAGGCCATCGACGCGCGCACGCAGCATCTGGCGCTGTACCATTTCCCCCCCTGCCCGTTCTGCCTGAAGACCCGACGCACCATCCGGCGGCTGTCGCTCAGGATCGAAACCTGCGACGCGAAAAACGATCCGGCCCACCGCGCCGCCCTGATCGCCGGCGGCGGCAAGCCGCATGTGCCCTGCCTGCGGATCACCG
>JAHJNP010000095.1 GCA_018820745.1 Gammaproteobacteria bacterium | reverse complement strand
GTAAAAAGGCGGTTCACACCGTCGTCCGGGTCCCCATCGTCTAGAGGCCTAGGACACTACCCTTTCACGGTAGGTACCGGGGTTCGAATCCCCGTGGGGACGCCACCTTACATTCGGTAAGGGGCACAAAATCCAGTCTTTTCCGGACTGCGATAAAAATCAGATGTGAAAACCAGGGTGTAAAAAAACATAGCGGCCAAGGCCGCTATTTTCTTTTGTGCGTCGCGCACAGATCGAATGTGGCGCCCCGAAGACGAATCGAACGTCCGACCTACCCCTTAGGAGGGGGTTGCTCTATCCACTGAGCTACCGGGGCGTGGCGCATTGTACCGAATCACGCATGGATTACCGAACCGCGCCGGCCCCGCTATGATGCGTGCGAGGAGAACACATGCTGAAACTGATGCTGGGTGGATTGGCGGCGCTGTTGCTGGTGGCGAGCGCGGTGCTGTGGATGCTGCGGCCGGGCGCGCAGCGACCGGAAGGCGGCGCGGCGCCGGACTTCGCCTTGCCGGACCAGGACGGTCAAAGCCATCGTCTGGGCGATTACGCGGGGCGCTGGCTGGTGCTGTATTTCTACCCCCGGGACGACACGCCGGGTTGCACCCAGGAGGCTTGCCGCTTTCGCGACGACATCGGGATACTGGGGGATCTCGACGCCGCGGTGGTCGGGGTCAGCGTCGACGACGCCCGCTCGCATGCCGATTTCGCCCGCAAATACCAACTGCCGTTTCCGCTGCTGTCCGACCCGGACGGGCAGACAGCAGCCGCCTACGGCAGCCTGCTGAATCTGGGCCTGGTGCGCTTTGCGCGCCGCCGTACTTTCATCATTGCGCCGGACGGCCGCATCGCGGCACGCTTTGACAAGGTCGATCCGGCAAGCCATGCACAGGAAGTGGCCCGCACCCTGCGGGCACTGCAAGCTGCCGGGACGGCTCGTCAAGCCCTGCCATCCAGCCCAAAATGGACTACATATCAATGATGATCTGATCAAAGGCGTTCATGCCACAACAACGCGCATTCCCCCTCACCACGAGCACGGCATTCGTCGTGTTGATCGCCCTGATTTGCGGGCTGACTTTCAACAGCCTGCTGCAGCTGCAAACGCTGGGCTCGCAGATCCGCACGGTGGTCGAGTTCCACAACCGCAAGATCAATCTCATCACCCAGACCCAGGTGGCGGCGCATATACGCACCGACAGCCTGTTCCGCATGGCGCTGGCCAATGATCCGTTCGAACGCGATGCCTATTTCCAGGAATTCAACCGCGCCGGCTTCCTGGTCGGAAGCGGGCGCAACGCACTGCGCCAGATGGGACTCTCCACCGCCGAGCAGCGCAGCTTTGACGCCCAGACCCGTCTGATCAACGACATCGAATCGATACAGGAACAGGTGATCGATCTGCTCAATGCAGAACGCAGCGCAGACGCACACCGGGTACTGGTGCAGGAAGCCATCCCGATCCAGGAAGCCTTCAACCAGCAACTGGCCGACATGCGCAATTTCTATATACAAGACAACCAGACCGCCCGGCAGCAGGCGGAGAAAACCTACCAGAACACCTTTTTATTCACGCTGGCATTCGGCATCGCGGCGATTGCCCTGGCGCTGCTGATCGCCTGGCACACGCTGCTAAGAGCGAGACTGAGGTCACGGCTGATACGTGAACAGATGGTGGAGCTTGAGCGCTCGCGCGCGGCGCTACATGAAGAGGCCACGCACGATCCGCTCACCGGGCTGGCCAATCGGCGGCTGTTTTATGACCGTTTGCACCAGGCGGTCCGCCACGCCCATCGCTACGGCGGCAAGGTGGGCATTCTGTATGTGGACCTGGACCGCTTCAAGGACATCAACGACCGGCTTGGCCACCATGTGGGCGACGCCGTGCTGACTGAAGTGGCGAAACGCCTCACCGTCAACATTCGCGACTCCGATTCGGTTGCGCGTCTGGGGGGCGACGAGTTCGTGATGTTGCTGGAAGGGGTGCAGGGGCGGCAGGACTGCCTCGCCGCCGCGCACAAGATCGAGCAGGCGCTGAATGCGAACACGACTTTCTATGAACTCGATGTGGAAATCGCTGCGAGCATCGGCCATGCGCTGTACCCCGACGACGGCACCGATGAAGACGCCTTGATTCGCGCCGCCGACGCCGCCATGTACCGGGTCAAATCCGGCTGCGAATCGGCGCAGCAGCACCGCCTGCCGTTTCAGTGAGCACGTCAGTGCGGCGCTTGAGACGGGCCGCGCTCGCGGCGCGCCTTGGCACCCCATATCCACACATACTGCACGCCGGAGGCCACGGCGATGACGAACACCGTCACGAATAACGGCAAGCGCCAGTCGTCCAGCGCCAGCAGGCCGGCCAGTCCGCCCAGCACCAGCGCCAGCAGCGAAAATTCGGCAAACATATGCGTCTTGCCGAGCCAGGTCGGGTGAATATCGAGATGCCCGGCGAGCCCGCGGTAGCTCAGCGCGCCCAGCACGATGACGCTGTCGCGCAGCAGGATCGCCAGCGCCACCCACAGCGGGATCGCGCCCGCCTGCGTCAGCATCACCAGCGTCACCACGCCCAGCGCCTTGTCGGCGACGGTGTCGAGCGCCGCGCCCAGCGGGGTCATCTGATTGAGCCAGCGCGCCAGCAGGCCGTCGACGCCGTCCGACACCGCGGCGGCGAGGAACAGCCAGCAGGCCGCTTCCCAGCGCGCGTGCAGGATCAGCCAGCCCACCACCGGCACCGCGGCGATCCGCAGCAGGGTGATGACGTTCGGCAGGTTGAATACGCGTTCGCTCATGTCTGCATGCCGCTCAATACAAGGGCTGTCTGGCAAGCTCGTTCCACAGCTTGTCGAGCCTTTTCGCCGACACCGGATACGGCGTTTTCAGCTCCTGGGCGAACAGCGAAATGCGCAGTTCCTCCAGTTGCCAGCGGAAGTCGTCCAGCGCGGGAGGTACCTCGCCTTTCACCTGGCCACGCCGCGCCAGATACTTGTTCTGCAGCGTCAGCACGCCGGCCATGCCGCGCGCGTCGCGCTGCTCGGCGGCGGGCAGCTTCTCCAGTCGCTTGAGGATGCCCCTCAAATAGCGCGGCAGGTCTTTCAGGTGCGTCCACGGCGTGGCGGTGATGAAGTCGGGGGGCAGCAGCGCCGCCAGGTGCGCGTGCTCGTCGCGCATTGCGGCGGTGAACTGCGGCTTGGCGGCAAGGCGCGCTGCCACCTGCGCATGCAGGTCGAGGATCTCGGCGACGTCGCGCAGCAGCGCCTGCTTGACCACTGAAATTTTCGGTTTGGCGCGTTCCTTCTGCTTGGCGAAGGTTTTCGCGTCGCGCGGGGTATCGTCGTCGCCCAGCAGCGCGCGCGTGGCGATGGCGTCGATGAGCGCGGCGCGCAGCTGCTCGGGGCTGCCGAAACTGCGGTATTTCAGCGCCAGCGCAGTTTCGCGGGCGAGGTCCTTGTCGAGCTGCTTGAACTGGGCGGCGAGCGCGATCCGCAACAGCCGCACCACGCCGCGGCGGGTCTCCATCTCAGCCACGTCGGCCGCATCGAGCAGGCGCAGGTCGACGCTCTCGCCGTTGTCAACCAGCGCCGGATAGCCGATCAGCTCGCGCCCGCCGCGCTTGAATTTGACCTGCTCGGGCAGGTCGCCGAAGTTCCACTCGACAAGACCGGTGCGCTCGAACTCGCTGTCCTCGGCGCCGCCGCCGTAGGTGATGCGCGCCGCGCCACCCAGCTGCTGCCGCAGCGCGGCCAGATCGCGGCCGCTGGCGAGCTCCTGCCCGCTGTCGTCGATCACGCTCACGTTCATGTGCAGGTGAGGCGGCAGCTCGCCCTTCCACTCGTCGGGGTGAATGTCGATGCCGCGCTTTTTGTGGATGAAGGACGCCAGCGCGGCGGTCAGCGTCTGCTCGCCCGGCTTCGCCACCGAGAGGAAGGCCGTCACCGTGTCGGGCAGCGGAATCAGCGGGCGACGCTTGTCCTTCGGCAGGGACTTCAAAAGAAGCGTGAGCTTTTCGCGGATGAGGCCGGGCACCAGCCAGTCGACCTGCGCGGCTTCGATGCGATTGAGCAGGTACAGCGGCAGGTGCAGCGTGACGCCGTCAAGCACATGTCCGGGCTCGAAGCGGTACTTCAGCTTGCACGTGACGCCGTCGACCAGCATCGTCTCGGGAAACAGCGCGTGGTCGGCGCCGAGCGCTTCGCCAAGGATGTCCTCGCGCCGCAGGAACAGGGTGTTCGGGTCGACGGCTTCGGCCTCCGCGCGCCATTTTTCGAACGCCGCGCCGTTGTGGAGATCGGCCGGGATGCGCGCGTCGAAGATGCGGAAGATGCGCTCCTCGTCGAGCCACACGCCGGATTTGCGCGCCTTGTGTTCGAGGTCCTCGATTTCCTGGATCAGCGCGCGGTTGTGGGCGAACCACGGCGCGCGCGTATCGTATTCCCCGGCCACCAGCGCGCCGCGGATGAACAGTTCGCGCGACAGCACCGGGTCGATCGGGCCGTAGTGGATCTTGCGCCGCGGCACCAGGGTGATGCCATACAG
>JAHJNP010000094.1 GCA_018820745.1 Gammaproteobacteria bacterium | reverse complement strand
GTGGTCGAGCAGCTGGTGCGTCCGACCGGTCTGGTCGATCCGATGATCGAGGTGCGCCCGGCGTCGGCGCAGGTCGACGACTTGATGTCCGAAGCGAGAAAGCGCATCGCCGTCGGCGAGCGCGTGCTGGTGACGACGCTGACCAAGCGCATGTCCGAGGACCTCACCGATTACCTGGCCGAGCATGGCATCAAGGTGCGTTATCTGCACTCCGATATCGACACCGTCGAGCGCGTCGAGATCATCCGAGACCTGCGCCTGGGCGAATTCGACGTGCTGGTCGGCATCAACCTGCTGCGCGAAGGCCTCGACATTCCCGAAGTGTCGCTGGTGGCGATCCTGGACGCCGACAAGGAAGGCTTCCTGCGCTCCGAGCGCGCGCTGATCCAGACCATCGGCCGCGCCGCGCGCCACCTGCACGGCACCGCGATCCTGTATGCCGACCGCATCACCGACTCGATGCGGCGCGCGATGGACGAGACCGAACGCCGCCGCAACAAGCAGATCGCCTTCAACACCGAACATGGCATCGTCCCGCGCGGCGTGGTCAAGCGGATCAAGGACATCATCGACGGCGTCTACGATGCCGATGCCACGCGCCAGGAGCTCAAGGCGGCGCAGACGGTGGCCGAATACAAGGTGCTCGACGAGAAATCGCTGACCAAGAAGATCAAGAAGCTGGAAAAAGAGATGCTGGACGCGGCGAAGAACCTGGAATTCGAAAAGGCCGCGGAACTTCGCGACCAGTTGAAGCAACTCAAGCAGGTGCTATTTGGCGTGGAAGAACATGACTAAAGTCCTCTTTATCTGCATGGGTAATATTTGCCGCTCGCCGATGGCGGAAGGCATGTTCCGCAAGGCGATCCGGGATGCCGGGCTGGAGCGGCAGGTGGTGGCGGATTCCGCCGGCACCCACGCCTATCATGTCGGCTCGGCGCCCGATCCGCGCGCGCAGCAGGCGATTTCCCGGCGCGGCGCGGATATCAGCCAACTGCGCGGACGCAAGGTCGCGGACGAGGATTTCGAGCAATTCGACTACATCCTGGTGATGGATGGCGACAATTACAGCAAGCTGATCCAGCGCGCCCCGGCCCACCATCACGGCAAGATCCGCCGGCTGCTGTCGTTCAGCCGCAAGTATCCCAATCTCGACGTGGTCGACCCGTATTACGGCGGCGCCCGGGGGTTCGAGGAAAACCTCGACATGATCGAGGATGCGGTGCAGGGCCTGATCCGGGAAATCACCGGCGAGAACCAGGTGAAAATGCGTCCGGGTCGCTGAGCGCGGCCTGCGGGTCAGCCACAAAAAACGAGGGCCGCTAAAAGCGGCCCTCGTTTTTTTGCGGTGCAGGCTGTTACTTCGCCTGGGTTTCCACCTGAACCAGCGGTTCCTGCACCTCACTCACCTGCGGGCGTGCCCGCCGGCGGCTGGGGTGGGGGGCGGCCGGCGCGGTCGCCTCGCCAGCCGTCGGCGCAACCGGTGCGCTGGTTGTCTCCACCTGCATCAGGCTGACCGGCTCGGCCTCGGCTTTGACCACGGGGCGACGGCGGCGACGCGGGCGCCCGGCTTCTTGGGTTTCAGCCGCAGCCGCGGCGGCAGCCGCAGTTTCCACTTGCTGCAGGTTAGCTGTGGGGGTCGCCAGATCCGCCAGGACGACGGCGGGCGAGGCGGTGACCGCCGTCGCTTCCAGTTCAAATGCCTGCTGCCTGGGTGCGGCCGGCGCGCGGGCCGCCTTGGGCGCACCCGCAATTTCGATGATCGCGTGGAAGCCGGCGGGTGCCGCGGTGACGTCGATCCCGGCCTGCATCGTGCCTTCGCCCGTGCCTGCCTCGGTTTCCGGGCGGGCTTCGCGCGGACGGCGATTACCGCGTCCACGGCGGCTGCGCGATTCGCGTTTTTCCTCGCTGACGGGTTCACGCAGCGCTTCGACCGGCTCCGTGACCTGCGGTGCAATTTCGGCTTCGGGGCGCGGTTTGGGCTGACGCGGCGGGCGCGGCTGTTTGGGCTGTTCGCTGCCGCGTGCCTCGCGACTCTCGCGCGGTGCAGCCTGACGCGGCTCATTCGGGCGTGCTTCCCCGCCACGTGCTTCGGCGCGGCCGCGACGCTGGCCGGGCTTGCGGTCACGGTCACGTCGCTCACTCGGCCGTTCGCCGCGGGTGAGGGCGGGAACCGGCTCGGGTGCGGCTTTGGCTGCGGGTGCTTCTTCACCCTGCTTTTTGAACCAGCCGAAAATGCGCCCGAACAGGCCGGACTGTGGCTGGGGTGCGGCCGCAATGGCCGGCCGCACGGCGGGTACCGGTTGCGGCGGAGGCGCAATCGACTTGACCGCAGCGACCTGGCGGGCCGGAGCGGCTTCTTGCGCGGTTTGATAGATGGACTCGGGTTCCGGCAGGGCCACCAGCTTGTAGCTCGGTTCGGCCGCCTCGCGCAGGTTGAGTTCGTCGTGGCGAAGGCGGGTGATGGTGTAGTGCGGGGTTTCCAGGTGGACGTTGGGGATCAACACCACGTTCACCTTGAGGCGCGTTTCGAGGGTGTGAATGTCGACGCGTTTCTCGTTGAGCAAAAAAGTGGCGACGTCGACCGGCAATTGCACGTGCAGCGCGCCGGTGTTTTCCTTCAT